>JANTGP010000077.1 GCA_024762835.1 Bacteroidota bacterium | reverse complement strand
TTTTTAGAAGTCCTCTTTATAATATAGTTGAATAAATTTAGTTTTAAAATCTAACAAAAATGCCGATAGATAAATGAAGAGCTTTAATAAACAAATCCGATGGTTATCGGATGAAATTAAAGCTCACCCGATAACCATCGGGTTCATTTACTAATCGGTATTACAATCTCAAAAAAAAATGTATTTTTGCAATCTTTACATCTTTTAAAAATAACATTGAAAATGAAGCAATTCAAGCTAATAAACAACATCTTCGGTTGGTTAGTATTTATTATAGCATCAATCGTGTATATCCTTACTATTGAACCTACTGCCAGTTTTTGGGATTGTGGTGAATTTATTACCACAGCCTTTCGTCTCGAAGTAGGTCATCCGCCGGGAGCACCAACTTTTATGATATTAGCTAAAGTTTTCTCCTTGTTTGCAAGTGATACAGCACATGTTGCCAGTACTATTAATGTATTATCGGCTCTTGCCAGCGGCTTTACAATTCTTTTTCTTTTTTGGACAATTACCCATTTTAGTCGTAAGATTGTTGCTAGTGATGGCGAGTTTAATACAGGTAGAATAATAGCAATTATCGGTAGTGGTTTAGTTGGAGCTTTGGCTTTTACTTTTTCAGATTCATTCTGGTTCTCAGCTGTTGAAGCGGAGGTTTATGCAAGCTCCTCTTTGTTTACGGCTTTGGTTTTTTGGGCTATACTGAAATGGGAAGATGTAGCAGATGAGCCTCATGCAAATCGTTGGATAATTCTCATTGCTTACCTGATTGGTTTGTCAATAGGTGTCCATTTGTTAAATTTATTGGCAATTCCTGCGATTGTTTTTGTTTATTATTTCAAGAAATATAAGGTCGATAGAAAAGGTGTATTATTGTCTTTACTTCTTTCGGTTGTTATACTTGGTGGTATAATGTATGTCATCATTCCATGGATAGTAATTATTGCATCAAAATTCGAGCTTTTCTTTGTTAATGTTATAGGAATGCCATTTAACACGGGTAATTTAGTCTACATTGTTTTATTGCTTGCCTCAGTTATTTATGGAATTTATTACAGTTATAAAAAGAAAAAAGTTCTTCTTAACACTATTTTACTTGCTTTTACTGCAATACTGATTGGTTATTCATCATTCACAATTGTTGTTATTCGTTCATTAGCCGAACCTCCAATGGATCAAAACGATCCTGAAACTGTTTTTTCTTTATTATCCTACCTTAACAGGGAACAATACGGCGATCGTCCTTTGATTTACGGACAATACTTTAATTCACCTATTGATTATTCAAATCCTACATCCGAAGGGAAACCTATTTACATTAAAAAAGGTGACAAATATGTTGTCTCAGATTACAAAGAGACATATAACTACAATCCTAAGTTTGAAACAATATTCCCTCGTATGTACAGCTCACAAGCAAATCATATTAAGGAATATAAAAAGTGGACTAACTTTAAAGGTCATCCTATTAAAGCCAGAACAAGAAACGGCGAAAACGAAACTGTTTATAAACCAACTTTTGGAGAGAATTTGACCTTCTTTTTTAAATACCAAATTGGGCACATGTATTTGAGATATTTTATGTGGAATTTCTCGGGACGCCAAAACGATATACAGGGACATGGCGAAGTTACTAAAGGAAATTGGATAAGCGGAATACCTTTTATTGATGATACCAGATTGGGACCTCAAGAAAATTTACCGGATAGCTTAGCTAATAATAAAGCACATAATAAGTATTATATGCTTCCATTCTTACTTGGTCTTATTGGCTTGTTTTATTTTTATTATCGAAGCCAAAAGGACTTCTGGGTTGTTATGCTCTTGTTTTTATTTACAGGCTTGGCTATCGTTGTTTATCTCAACCAATATCCTTTGCAGCCGCGTGAAAGGGATTATGCTTATACAGGCTCGTTTTATGCCTTTGCTATTTTTATTGGTTTAGGAGTTTTGGCAATAACAGACTTGTTTAAGAAAGTTGCACCACTTACGGTAAGTGCCGGTTTGGCAACAATACTTTCGCTTATTTTTGTTCCAAGTATTATGGCAAGTGAAAATTGGGACGACCACGACAGATCATATCGTTATACTGCTCGTGATTTTGCCTGGAATTATTTAAATTCATGTGCTCCAAATGCTATTTTGTTTACCAATGGCGATAATGATACTTTCCCTCTTTGGTATGCTCAAGAGGTTGAAGGAATAAGAACAGATGTGAGAGTGTGTAATCTAAGCTATCTTAGTACAGATTGGTATATCGACCAAATGAAGAGAAAAGCCTATGATTCAGACCCTGTTCCTTTTTCATTAACTCATGATGAATATGTACAGGGTACTCGCGATTATGTACCGGTATACGAACGTTTTAATGATTATCAGAACTTACGTCAGATTATTGATTTTGTTGCAAGTAATTCGCAAAAGACAAGAGTAAACCCGGGCGGTAACGACTATATGGATTATATCCCATCGAAGAAATTAAGAATACCTGTTAACAAAAAGAAAGTGTTGGCAAATGGTACTGTTGCTGATAAAGATTCGGCTAAGATTGTAAATAATATCGACTGGAACATCAACAAGAGTTATGTGATGAAAAATGATCTGATGGTTCTTGATTTACTTGCTACAAATGATTGGAACCGTCCAATTTATTTTGCTATTACCGTTGGACGCGAAAGCTATTTGAATCTCGAAGATTATTTCCAGATCGAAGGGCTGGCATATAGAGTTGTTCCTATTAAACATAATGTAGAAGCCGGTAGAATAGGCTCTATTAATTCAGACATTATGTATGATAATATGATGAATAAATTCCACTGGGGAGGTATTAACGACCCAAGAGTTTATCTTGATGAAAATAATATGAGGATGCTGATGAACTTCAGGAGTAACTTTGGACGTCTTGCAAAGCAACTTGTTCTCGAAGGTAAAAATGCTAAAGCTGTTAAAGTTGCCGATCATTGTATTGAGTTAATGCCTGATAGTTTGGTCCCATACAATTATTTTAATATTCCTATCGCAGAGATATATTATCAAACAAATGAAACAGACAAAGCAAATGCTATTGTAAAAACGATGTCTGAAAATACTGTTCAGGAATTAGGCTTCTATTACTCTTTGGATAAGAACGAGTTTAATACTGTATCATCAGATGCTCAGAGATCATTAGCATTGCTTCAGGAACTTATTCGTGTGGTTCAGAAATATAACCAGCCGGAATTACAAAAAGAGCTTGAAGATAATTTTTATCAGTTTTACGATAGTTACAAAAGAGGAAGAGGATAGTTTTTATTAGTTGTTATCTTTAAGTCAGAAAAAGCGTAGAAACAAATTGAATAATGAATATCGATTAACGAATATTGAATTACGAATTTGAAAGTATTTTGTAAAAAGTATTGAGACTGCACAGAAAAATCATAAATAATTATTCAATTAACAATAAATCAAAAATCGTTAATCGTTGTTCGATATTCGATATTTAGAAAAGATAAATGGAAAAGGCCGGAAGATAACAAAACCTAAACATAGTGCGGGTTTAGGTAGTAAATTGAAAGATTATGAAAATCAAGAGAATTAGTATTAAATTAAATGTGAAGTGCAATGAAAACCCACACTACGCATAGCCCAAATCGATATTATGAATGTTTTAATCTTAGGCTCCGGAGGTAGAGAACATGCTCTTGCATGGAAGATTGCTCAAAGTAAACAATTAAATAAATTGTATATTGCTCCCGGCAATGCAGGAACAGCTATTGAAGGCGAAAATGTCAATATCAATGTGAATGATTTTGAAGGTATTAAATCATTTGTCATGGAAAAGAATATTGATTTACTTGTTGTTGGTCCTGAAGACCCTCTTGTAAACGGGATAACTGATTTTTTCAAATCAAAGGAAGAACTTAAAAATGTTTTAATTATTGGTCCCGATAAAGCAGGTGCTATTTTAGAGGGAAGCAAGGAGTTTGCAAAATCTTTTATGCAAAAATATAATATCCCTACAGCCGGGTATTCTGCTTTTACTAAAGAAACCCTTGAAGATGCTTACTTGTTTTTAGAAAAGATGGAATCGCCATATGTGTTAAAAGCCGATGGTCTTGCTGCAGGTAAAGGTGTGCTTATAATAGATAATTTATCTGAAGCCAAAGATAGCTTAAGAGAAATGCTAAATGGTAAATTTGGGAAAGCCGGCTCTACAGTTGTTATTGAGCAGTTTTTATCAGGAATTGAGTTATCCGTTTTTGTTCTTACAGATGGAATAAATTATAAAATACTCCCCGAAGCAAAAGACTATAAACGAATTGGCGAAAATGACACGGGATTAAATACCGGTGGAATGGGTGCTGTTTCGCCTGTACCTTTTGCCAATAAAGATTTTATGCAGAAGGTTGAGGATGAAATAATAAAACCAACAATCAATGGTCTGCAAAAAGAAAATATTGATTATCGGGGCTTTATCTTTTTCGGCTTAATTAATGTCGAGGGTTCGCCTTATGTTATTGAATATAATGTACGCATGGGTGACCCTGAGAGCGAAGTTGTTATTCCTCGCATAAAGTCTGATTTACTTGATCTGTTGATTTCAGCAGGTAAACAAAATATTATTGAAACTGATATTGAATTTGAAGAAGAGACCGTAAGCACTGTAATGTTAGTCTCGGGCGGCTATCCCGAAAAGTATGAAAAAGGGAAAGAGATTTTGGGATTGGACAAAATCAAAGACAGCATAATATTTCATGCCGGCACAAAAGAAACAGAGGGTAAAGTAGTAACAAATGGCGGGCGTGTGATTGCAGTAAGTTCAAAAGGACAGAACATAAGTCAAGCACTTGAAAAGTCGTATAAAAATGCCGGACTGATTGATTTCGATGGTAAATATTATCGTAAAGATATTGGGTTCGACCTATAATTTATTAGTATGTTAGATTACATACGCAGCAATAAAATATCTTTATTATTATTACTGCCGGTAGTAGCAGTTTTGTTATGGGAGCAATCTTTTCGGGGAATTGAATTAATTATTTTTCCCTTTGATAAAAATCCCATGCCTTTTTATAAGTTGACAATTTTACTTATACCTCCTATTCCTTTTCTGTACTCAATTGTTGGTCTTGTGCTTGTTTTGTTCAATTCTTTTTTAATAACCCATTTGAATAAACAATATATGATTATTGAGGCGAGGACATATCTGCCTGCTTTGATTTATATTATTTTTTCAGGAATTTTTATTCCATTACAAGCTTATTCACCTGGTGTACCGGCATCAACTTTTGTAATATTGGCAATTGATAAGCTGTTTAAAACCTACAATGACAAAAAAAGAATAAGCGATTTCTTCGACGCTTCATTATTTCTGGCAATCGCCAGTTTGTTTTATTTTAATGTTATTTATCTGATAATATTTATTTGGATTAGAATATCAAGTGAAGCAGGTAACAGACTTAAAGTTGCTATGGTTACTATTGTTGGCTTAATCCTTCCTTATTTTTTTACATGGAGTTATTTTTATCTTAGCGATTGTACAGATACTTTTATTTCGAGTATAACAGCAAATTTTGCCAGCAACAGATTTATTCCTGATATAAATTTATCATATATTGTATTTTTTACTTTCTCGGCTATTTTGATATTTCTCTCGTCAATAAAATTAATTCGAAGATTTAGAGGGATTAAAATTAATATCCGCAAATATTTTATTTCATTATTCTACTCTTTTATATTACTTGGTTTTACAACAATATTAACTCAATCTACTTTTGTTGAGTTATTACCTGTTTTTGCAATATCTGTAAGTTTTCTGGTTTCGTACTATATCTATAATACAAAAAAACGTTTTTTTGGAAATTTAATACTAATTAGCTTTATGGTTATAATTATTTTTATTCATGTATTTAAGTATCTGCACTTTGATATCTTAAATTAAAAACCATTTGAAAACGGATAACGATTACATAATTAGATGGGGGGCTGTTTTAAAATTAATTGTTGTCCCTCCAGGAGTCGAACCTGGACTCTTCT
Organism: Bacteroidota bacterium; assembly: GCA_024762835.1. Lineage (GTDB taxonomy): Bacteria > Bacteroidota > Bacteroidia > Bacteroidales > M50B96 > JANTGP01. The sequence goes on along the minus strand of JANTGP010000077.1, from coordinate 7,528 downwards.
GATTCAGAACCAGACGTGTTGCCAATTACACCAAGGGACAGAATATTAGAAAGCCCTTAACAAAGTAAGGGCTTTCCTGTTGTCCGACAAGGATTCGAACCTTGAACGGCTGGACCAAAACCAGCTGTGTTACCATTACACCATCGGACAATTCCATATACGTTTCAAAAAACGTGGTGCAAAGGTATAAAATTTTCAAATCTGCCAAATTTTTTTTTACATTTTTATTTTCAATACATCAATATAAATTATCATCATGTTTTTGTGCATAGAGATTTTGCTGAATATTAATTAATGAAATAAAAACGTTAAACTAAGTTAATTAACAGATGACTTCGTTTTTTTTCTGAATAATCACATTAAAATGTATATTTTCGCTATAATTTTAATTTTCAATTCTATAATTAATTATGACTAAAAAATATAAGCTGATTAACAACTATACCGGATGGTTTGCTTTCTTAATTGCTGCCATTACATATTTGTTGACAATGGAACCATCAGTCAGCTATTGGGATTGTGGTGAGTTTATTGCCACTTCTTTTAAGCTTGAAGTTGGTCACCCGCCGGGAGCACCTTTATTTATGATTTTAGCCCGTTTCTTCTCAATATTTGCTCCATCAACTGAGATGGTTTCGGTATTTATTAACAGCTTGTCGGCATTGGCGAGTGCTTTTGCAATCTTATTCTTATTTTGGACGATTACGCATATTGCCCGTAAAATGATTATTAAAGACAATGATTATAATTTGGCAAATATTCTTGTAGTAATGGGAAGTGGGCTTGTTGGTGCTTTGGCTTATACTTTTTCCGATACTTTTTGGTTTTCTGCTGTCGAGGCGGAGGTATATGCCAGCTCATCAATGTTTACTGCAATTGTTTTTTGGGCTATATTAAAGTGGGAAGACCAGGCTGACAAGCCTTATGCTAATCGTTGGATAATTCTTATTGCATACTTAATGGGACTGTCCATAGGTGTTCATCTTCTTAACCTCTTGGCTATTCCGGCAATTGTATTTGTTTACTATTTTAAGAAATTTGAAGTAAACAAAACAGGAATTTTCTATGCTTTTGTTATTTCTGTTGTGTTATTAGGAGCAGTTGTTTATGGTGTTATTCCGGGTATTATTAAACTTGCTTCAAAGTTTGAGCTTGCAGCTGTAAATGGTTTGGGTTTGCCTTTTAACTCAGGAATTGTTTTCTATGCCTTACTTCTACTCTTAGGAATAACATTTGGCTTATATTATTCATATACCAGAAAGAAAAAAGTGCTTAACCTTATAATTCTATCGTTTACAGTAATTATGATTGGTTACAGCTCGTTTACAATGATAGTGATACGTTCTTTGGCTAATCCGCCAATGGATGAGAATAATCCGGATAATATTTTTTCTCTCTTATCGTATCTTAACAGGGATCAATACGGCGACCGTCCTTTGTTTTATGGCGAGTATTACAATTCTCCTGTTGTTGATTCAAAAAAAGGCTCTTCAACTTATATTAAAGAAGGCGATAAATATGTTGAATCAAATATTCGCGAAAAAAACATCTTCGATTCGCGTTTTGAAACCATTTTCCCCAGAATGTACAGTCGTCAGCCTTCGCATATTAATGCTTATAAACAATGGGGACACGTAAAAGGGAAGCCAATTATGTCTAAGGGTGAGAAAATTTATAAACCGACATTTGGAGAAAATCTACGTTTCTTTTTCACCTATCAGATAGGTCATATGTACCTTCGGTATTTTATGTGGAATTTTGCAGGCCGACAAAATGATGTTCAGGGATTTGGCGGTATTTTAAATGGGAATTGGATAAGCGGAATACCATTTATCGACAGCATGATGCTTGGCAATCAGTCGCAATTAACTGACAGAATGAAGAATATTAAATCAAGAAATGTTTATTATTTATTACCATTAATTCTTGGATTGTTAGGATTGCTCTTTGTTTATTTTAATAACCCCAAAGACTTCTGGGTTATATTTCTTCTTTTCTTTTTTATGGGAATAGCAATAGTTATTTATTTGAATCAGAGTCCATACCAGCCGCGCGAAAGAGATTATGCCTATGCGGGTTCTTTTTATGCTTTCTCAATTTGGATTGGTTTAGGAGTCTTGTTTATTTATAAATACATAAAAAAGATACTGGATAATAAGTTAGCTGCAATATCAGCAACAGCAGTAAGTTTGCTTTTGGTTCCTGTTTTAATGGCAGCCCAGAATTGGGACGACCACGACCGTTCCGCTAGATATTCGGCTCATGATTTTGCCTATGATTATCTGCAATCCTGTAAACCAAATGCTCTCCTTTTCACTTTTGGTGATAACGATACTTTCCCACTTTGGTATATTCAGGAGGTGGAAGGTGTACGAACTGATGTCAGAATTGTAAATATGAGCTTGTTGAGTACAGACTGGTATATAAATCAAATGAAACAAAAAGCTTATGATTCAGAACCTGTTCCCTTTACTTTTACTTTTGACCAGTATATTCAAGGAAAACGTGATCAGGTTTTTGTTATCGACAGATTAAAAGAATACACGGATATTAATAGGGTAATGGACTTTGTCGGAAGCGACGACCCTAGTACAACTGTGCCTGTCTCTGCTGATTTATCCTTCCATTATATACCTACTAAAAAGTTAAGATTACCTGTTGATAAAGCAAAGGTTTTGCAAAATGGAACAGTATCACCCGAACATGCCAACGAGATTGTAGATAATATTGATTGGGTTTTAAACCGCAAGTCGCTTATAAAAAACGAGTTAATGCTAATTGATATTCTTGCTGCAAATAAATGGGAACGTCCTGTTTATTTTGCTGTGAGTGCAAATCAAGACAGTTACATGGGGCTTGAGTCATATTTCCAGCTCGAAGGGCTTGCTTACAGGCTTGTCCCTATTAAAGCAAAGGCAGATGAAGGAACAATCGGTCGTGTCGATACAGATATATTGTATGATAACATAATGAATAAATTTAAATGGGGAAACATGAAAGATCCTCGATTTAATATGGATGAGTACAACTTGCGATTGCTTAGTATAATGAAGATTAGAAGTAATTTTGCCAGACTGGGTATTGAATTGATTAATGAGCAAAAGACTGATAAGGCTGTTAAAGTATTTGATAAGTGTATAGAAGAACTTCCTGATTTTCAAGATCCATTTGACCAATATATGATTTCTTTTGTAAGAGGTTATTACGTTTGTGGCGAGTTTGAGAAAGGTAATGATGTCTCACGAAAAATTGCCAATAAATTTTATGCCGATTTAAAATATTATCTTTCTCTCGAAAAGGATTTTTACAATGTGGTTGATCGCGAAAGAAATGTAGCCTCTCAAGTGATAAATATTTTAATAGAACAAGCAGAATCGTTTAATCAAAAAGAGTTTGCTAACGAGTTACGCTCAATGGTACAGGGAGTTTCGATAAGAAAATAAAAAAGCAAAATTATTTTTTGTAATTTAAAAACAAAGTCTATCTTTGCCGAGCAATTTAACCAAAAATAAATGGTCTGGTAGTTCAGTTGGTTAGAATGCCGGCCTGTCACGCCGGAGGTCGCGAGTTCGAGTCTCGTCCAGACCGCAAGAAAAAAAACAAAGCCCTTGACTTTTAACAAGTTGAGGGCTTTTTGCTTATTGTGGTGAAGATAATTGTGAATTTGAGAGAGTTTTATTTAATACAAGTTTCATAAAAACTAAATTATCACAATGAAATTCAAATTTTGCATTGGCACATAGAAAGTCAGCTAATAGTGCATTTCACTTTAAAACATTTAGCATTTTAACAAACAATTAAAAGCACTAAAACTCGGTTCATATAAAGAGTATATGAAAGCAAGGATTATTTAATGATAAAGCCGGATGACAACAGACAAAACAGTTAGAATAATAATATTTTCACTAGTATTGATAACTTCTATTTCTTGTAATAAAGACGAACAAATTAGAGAAAATAAAAAGGCTGAATGGATTGAAAATGCTTTTTCAAGTCTTGAAAGTGGTAAATATCCTAAAGTTAAAGCTGTTTCGTGGTGGCACGAGAACTTCGGCAACTCTTTGTTAAAAGTCAATTCATCTGCAGAGAGCTTAAATGCATATAAAAACGCAGTAAGCTCTCTAACTTTTATTACAAGTCCAAACCTTGACTCAAATAAGCTTATTGAACCACTTTCAGGAATTTATCATTCTGCTTATCCCGACTTTGGAGGTACAGAAGATATTGTGAGCACAAGCCGGATTGTTGATTTTGAGACTCTTGTAAATAAGAATATTGTGTGGGCATATTTTTCAAATAATTGGTACGATAATATCCATTTCCCCATTGCGGAGGTAAATACTATCCAAAGTGTTGGTAAATTACCTTTTATACGCATGATGTCGCGAACCGATTTTGACGAAGGAGGTCCTGATTCAAATTACACGATGCAAAAAATACTAAATGGCGATTTTGACACTGAACTAACACAATGGGCTATTGATGCTAAGAACACTAATATACCTTTGCTTGTTGAATTTGGAACCGAAGTAAATGGCAATTGGTTTCCTTGGAACGCTCAGTACAATGGTGCAGGTGAAACCACTGGCTATGGAAACCCAAATATCTATGATGGTGCCGAAAGATTTAGAGATGCCTACAGGCATATAATTGAAATATGTAACACTATTGAAGCAAATAATATAACTTGGTTTTTTCATGTTGACGCCTATAGTGAGCCTAATACCGCTTGGAATAAAATTATTAATTATTATCCCGGCGATAATTACATCGATTGGCTTGGAGTAAGCATATATGGACCACAAAAAAGCGATGAAGAGTATCAGGAATTTTCGGAAATATTGGACGATGTTTATCCAACATTAATAAATTTATCTGATAAGCCAATAGCAATTTTAGAATTTGCAATAACAGAAATAGAATAATTAGGGTGTGCTAACTTTTATATAGTTTTTTTACTGACACTAGCAAATCCGGACCAGTCAACATTGCATTCATCTCCGGCCTTGTTACTGAGCTTAGTCGAAGTATCGGCGAGACGAATGCTTATTTGCTACCCACCGTACTTTTTCATTATTATTTCAATTTATTTACAACAAGAGTCTCCACAACTTTTACTTTCCTGTATTGGCGGACATGGTACAGTTCCATACGAACAATAAACACAACAGTCATTATTTATTGGCTTTAAAACAGTTTTGCAGTTTTCGCATTCATAAAAATACTGACAAGCGTCAGTTGGCATTATTTCTTCTTTCTTATGTCCACATACTGGGCACGTTATTGTAGATTTTAATATTATTTCCATTTAATTCTTTTATTACGTTTGTTACCGTGTATCCTGTTGAATTAATTGCTTTTTTTATTTCTTCAAGATTTGTTTTTGATATATCAAATTCTATTTTGGAACTTCCATTTTTATAAGAGGAATTCACATTTAATATTCCATCCAGTCCATTTACAGAATGATTAACGTGTTCTTCACAAGAATTACAAGTCATTCCGTTTATTTCAATGTCAACTATTTGTATATTTCCTTTGTCAACTACAATTATTTCTTTTTCATTCTTTGGGTAAAAGATATTTCCATAATAAGGGAATGCAAGCATTAGAATTGCAAATCCCGTTACCAAGCCAAGAAATATTTTTGATTGAATGAATTTTGGTTTTTCGTCAGTTTCACAATCACATTCTATTTCCTTTTTGGGTTTCAATTTTTGATACCATGCAAATCCCAAAACTAAAATTGTAATTCCTATTAAATATGGTCTTAAAGGCTCTAACCACGAGAATGCAGAAGCAATTCCAGAAACACCTGAAATCAAGGCCAATACAGGTGTTATGCAACATAATGAGGCTCCAATTGCTGTAATTATACCTGTCCAAATTAATTTCCTATCTTTTTTCATACAGTTTATACTAATTTATTGTCTTCGATTAATTCAAAAAATGGCGAAAATAAATCGTCATATTTGGGTGATAAGGAATAAAATATTGTTTGTGCTTTCCTTGTTGGGTAAATTAGATTTTTATCTTTTAATTTTCTCAAATGTTGTGAAATGGCAGCAATTTTCATTGAGAGAATATCGCTTAAGTCACAGACACAGAGTTCTTTTTCTTGTGACAGTAAAAATAATATTTTCAATCGGACATTATTTCCCGCCAAGCTTAGTGCGTTTGAAAGCAGATTAAAAGAGTTGTCTAATTCACTTATTGTCTGTTTGCAATTAGAAATTTGCTCAATATCTGCCTCAATTCTTATACAACTATTATTTTCCATATGGCTAAGATATTATAAATATCTTATTTAAGCAAATACTAAAATACAATAGATTTATTTAATATCAAACAGTCTCTTTTTGTATGATTGATAATGGTGACGTAAGGAAGGAAACTTTATTTTTCAAAAGGCAATATTTACTTTCCTTTGTTTAATTATTATTGAAATTTAGAAATATGATTTATCAAAAAAAAATTAAAACTACTAATGAAAAGGCAATAGAACAGGTTCTCGAATTTAAAGGACTATGCTTGATTTGGCACTAGAATCCGGATCAGTCAACACTGTATTCATCTCCGGCCTTGTTACTAAGCTTAGCCGAAGTATCGACGAGCCGAGTGCTTAGTTGTTGTGGTATGTTTTTTCTCTTTTTCAATCAAATATACTGTTCCTTTTCCTTTTCCAATACTTGTGATTATCTGTTCTTTCTTCATATACTGTAAATCCTTTTTTATTGTATTTACATTTATGCTTTCAAATTTTTTTACGATGTCAGATATTTTCAAAGGTTGATTTTGCTTTAAATATTCTTTTATATCCTTTTGCCTCTCGTTTAAATATCCACCTTTCGATTTAAATACATCATATTTTGCATCAAGTCTTTTTGTTAATACACCTAATTTATCAAGAAAATACAATATCCATTTTGATATATTTTCTCCCGATAGCGATCGGGATTCCTTATTTCTATTCTTTTGTCCTTCCATTAATGCTTGATAGTATTCTTTTTTTGTTTTTTCTATCAAGTTTTCAAAAGAAACATATTGAATGAACATATAGTTTTGTTGCAGTAATACCAAGGTTGTTAATAAGCGAGAAAGTCTACCGTTTCCATCTTGAAAAGGATGGATCGATAAAAATTCATAGACTAAATTTGCAATGATAATCAGCGGGTGTATTTCTCCTTTTTTAAACTGTTCATTAGTCCAATTAATCAAATCATTCATTTCAGAATGAACTAAATGAACTTCAGTTGTATTAAAAATAACCTTTTGTATACCTCCCGTATAATTCGCAACAACTTTATTTGAAAGTGATTTGTATTCGCCACGATGTCGCGTATCTTTGTCACTATACCTTAATAAATTTTGATGTAATTGCTTGATGTAATTTTCAGATAAACGGATACTTTCATAGTTTTCATAAATAATTTCCAAAGTATCATAATAGCCAATTACTTCTTGCTCATCTCTTGTTTTAAGTTTTGTTATTTTAACATCATTCAAGAGTTCTTCAATTTCTTTATCT
>JANTGP010000076.1 GCA_024762835.1 Bacteroidota bacterium | reverse complement strand
ATTTTTATCATTTGCTATACGCTTGGCAGTTTCCGCCATACCCCGGCTCGCCGTTTCTTAGGGCTCACCCGCCTGAGCTTTTCAAGCTCATTAAGGAGAAAGACAGGATTGTTAATTGTCAATTATCAATTATTAAAACCTGTCGTCCTTTCAGGACTTTATTTTCGTTTTGTCGTAAAACACAGGGTTTCGTTGCACTACACCCTGTGCTATTACATGTCGCCTCGCCTAAGGCGGAGCTTGATATTCATTATGTTATGACAAGACTCGGCGTGTCTTAAAGACTCAGCGAGTTAATTTTTCGTATAATGTCTTAATAACAGAACCTACTTTGTTGTGGTGCTTATGTTTAGCTCTTCTTTAAGAAATTGCCCTGTAAAGCTGTTCTTGTTTAATGTTAATTCTTCGGGTGTACCGCTTGCTATTATTTCACCGCCTCTTTTGCCACCTTCTTTGCCAATATCAATTACATAATCAGCAACTTTTATTACATCAAGGTTATGCTCAATTACAATTATTGTATTTCCTTTATCAACAAGTTTATTTAAAACTTCAAGTAATATTCTGATATCTTCAAAATGCAATCCTGTTGTTGGTTCATCAAGAATATAAAGAGTCTTGCCGGTATCACGCCTTGCCAGTTCGGCTGATAACTTAATTCTTTGCGACTCGCCGCCGGATAAAGTTGTTGATGCTTGTCCCAATTTTAAATAACCTACACCTACCTCTTTTAGTGTTGCTAATTTAAGCCTGATTGCAGGAATATTCTCAAAAAAATCAAAAGCCTGATTAATTGTCATGTTAAGAATATCGCTAATTGACTTACCTTTAAATCTTACCTCAAGAGTTTCTCTGTTGTAACGGCGACCATTGCAGGCACTGCAATGTACATAAACGTCGGGCAGGAAGTTCATTTCTATTACTTCAAGCCCAGCACCTTTGCAAACTTCACATCTTCCACCTTTCACGTTAAAAGAAAAACGTCCGGCTTTATAACCGCGTATCTTAGATTCGGGCAACATCTCAAAAAGTTTTCGGATATCACCAAAAAGATTAGTATATGTAGCAGGGTTTGAGCGTGGTGTTCTGCCTAAAGGAGATTGATTGACCTCTATTACTTTGTCGATGTTATCAAGTCCGGTTAATGACGAATATGGTAGAGCCTCTTTAACTGAGCGATAAAACTTTTTACTGATTATAGGGTGTAATGTGTGATTTATCAAACTTGATTTTCCACTACCGGAGACACCTGTTACACAAATAAACTGACCTAAAGGGAATTTCGCCGTTACATTTTTTAAGTTATTGCCTTTTGCACCTTTCAATACAAGAAATTTACCATTTCCTTTTCTTCTTACTCCCGGAATCTTTATTTCTTGTGTGTATTTTAGGTACTTCGTTGTAAGCGTATCAAACTTTAATAATTCTTTTATATCACCCTGAGCAACAACTTTTCCACCGTGCATGCCTGCCTTTGGCCCCATATCAATAATGTGGTCGGCTGATAGAATCATATCCTTATCGTGTTCAACAACAATAATTGAGTTTCCTGTATCTCTTAGTTTTTGCAAAGCAGTTATTAATTGCCTGTTGTCTCTTTGGTGAAGACCAATACTTGGCTCATCTAAGATATAAAGAACATTAACCAATTGAGAGCCAATTTGGGTTGCAAGTCTTATTCGTTGGGATTCGCCTCCCGAAAGAGACCTTGCAGATCTGTTTAGCATAAGATAATCCAATCCTACATCAAGGATGAAGCGGAGACGGCTGCGTATCTCTTTCAATATCTCTACGGCAATTCTTTGCTGCCTTACCGACATTGATTCCTCAATATTCTCGAACCAATTAACAAGTTCGTTAATGTCCATTTCTGCTAATTCGGCAATATTTTTACCCGCTATTTTAAAATGTAAAGCTTCCTTATGCAAGCGCTGTCCGTTACATGCAGGGCAGGTTTGTTTACGAATATATTGTTCGGCTTGTTTATTGCTATTTCTCGTTTGCCCGTTTGATTTGGCTTTGTATTGATTTGATACATAATTTAATACACCGTCGAAGCTGAGGATGTAATTTGAGGAATTGCCAAGTGGTGTATTTTTTAAAACAAAGCTGTCTTCTGATCCGTAAAGAATTATATTTAAAATATCTTTGGGAATATTCTTAATAGCTGTGTTTAACGAAAATTTATATTTCTCAGCAACAGCTTCGAGTTGCCAGAAAATAAATATACTTCGATATTTTCCAAGAGGTTCGATTCCACCTGCTCTGATACTTAGATTTTTGTTAGGAATAATTTTATCAATATCAATTACACTAACTGTTCCCAGACCATTGCATTTATTGCAGGCACCTGCCGGCGAATTGAAGGAAAATGTATGAGGTGCAGGTTTGTTATAGGATATTCCTGTTGTTGGACACATAAGCATACGACTGAAATATTTCAGTTTGCCACTGTCTTTATCCATTATCATTATTACGCCTTTGCCATGACTCATTGCCAGATGAATCGAATCTTTTAATCTTTTAATATCTTCAGATTTGATTAGCAATTTATCTATCAGTATCTCAATAAAATGAGTCTTATATCTGTCGAGCTTAAAACCTTGTTTCAACTCAATAATTTCGCCGTTTACTCTTACATGTAGAAATCCTTTTCTTCGTATTTGCTCAAACAGCTCTTTATAATGACCTTTTCTTCCTCGTATTATTGGTGCAAGAATATATGTCCGTTTACCATCAAAATTTTTTATAATCAGCTCAATAATTTGTTCGTCGGTGTAGCTTACCATCTTTTCGCCCGTTTCGTATGAATAGGCATCCGATGCCCGGGCATATAACAAACGAAGGAAGTCGTAAATCTCTGTAATTGTACCGACAGTAGAACGGGGATTTTTATTGGTGGATTTTTGTTCAATGGAAATGACAGGACTTAGACCGGTTATCTTATCTACATCGGGGCGTTCCATTTTTCCAAGAAACTGGCGGGCATAAGCCGAAAAGGTTTCAATATATCTTCTTTGTCCTTCTGCATAAATAGTATCAAAAGCAAGTGATGATTTCCCGCTACCGCTTAATCCGGTGATTACAGTAAGTTTATTTCTGGGAATTACTACATCAATATTGCGAAGGTTATGCTCTCTGGCACCCATTACACGAATATTCTCATCCTCGCTAATAATATTTGTATTCTTTGTTTTTGCCAAGCCTTTAATGTTTCTTTTTTTTGAATCTGCAAAAGTACAATGTGTCGACAACAATTCATTATATTATTATGAATAAAATTTAAAATTCTTAGACTGAAGTTATTTCATAATGTGTGAACCGCCAATGAATAATGATAGTTGCTTTAAAAACCTTATCTTGAGCCCGATTTTAAAATGCGTTTTTGTTCAATAAGTGACAAGCATAATCAGTAATTGAAAAAGGCAAATATGAATAGGCTGAAAAGATATTTTAAGAGAAATTCTCATAATAGCTTTTTTAAGGGACTTGCAGGTTTCGGGAGGGCATTAAACAGATTCTATGAAAATAGAAATCATGATACTTATAGTAATGGTGAGCTCACTGTTTTAAAAAAGATTGCCCAAAGTAATCCTTCAATAATTATTGACGGTGGAGCAAATATTGGTAATTACAGTTTATTGGCAGCTCAATTTAATGCAAATAGCCGGATATATGCTTTTGAACCTGTGGAAAGTACTTATAACGAAATGTGCGAAAGGGGGGGAGACAGTAAAATAATCCCGATAAATAAGGGTTTGTTTTCTGATAATATATCACGCGAAATAAATATTTACAATTCAAGTACTCATTCATCATTATATGATATTAAAGGAATCTCGTATAGCGAAAATGAGAAGTGTACAATTGATCTGGTTAGAGGCGATGATTTTGTGAGAGAATATAAAATTGCCTCAATTGATTTACTTAAACTTGACCTTGAAGGTGCTGAATATGATGCATTACTGGGTTTTGAGGATAGTTTAAAGAAAGGGATAATTAAAGCAGTTCAGTTCGAATACGGTTATATAAATATCACAACAAAAAAACTACTGGTTGATTTTTACGAACTCTTAGAGAAATATAACTACGTGCTGGGGAAAATTTTTCCAAAGTATGTTGAATTTAGAGATTATAAGTTTAAGTATGAAGATTTTATAGGACCTAATTTTATTGCTATTAATAAAAATGAAACTGAATTAATAAAACTTATGGCAAGCAAATGATGAGAAGTGTTTTGCAAAAGGAATATGGATTTCAAGACATTGAGATTAAAAGACTTGATGGCTATGATAATTTGAATTACCTTATTGATTCAAACAAAGGTAGATTTGTTTTTAAAACATATTCTTATGAAAAAGGACTACAAGCTATCATTGATGCCGAAACTTCTTGTCTTTTATTTTTACATAAAACCGCAACTGACTTTTTCCCTACTGCTATCCCATTTAGTGATGGAGGATTTTATAAGAAATTGTTAATTAATGGTGACGAGCTATTGTGCAGGTTGTTATCTTTTGTTGATGGTGAATCTTTTGCAGATGCTTTTCATACAGAGAGTTTGTTTTCGTCATTGGGTGAGTTTATTGCAAAATTAGATTTACAACTTCAAGGCTTTAACAGTCCTGCAATTAAGGCAAGGAAATGGGAGTGGGATATTCAATACATGAATCTAAATGAGAAATACCTTAATGACATTACTGACGAAGATGATAGAGATATGTTAGAGGGTGTTTTTCGGCTATTTAATTTGAATGTATTACCTGTATTGCCTGATTTAAGAAAACAAACTATTCATAATGATGCTAATGAGTGGAATGTGTTAGTAAAATCGGGAATAGTTTCAGGAATTATTGATTTTGGCGATTTGGCTTATTCACCCCTTATTAATGAGTTGGCTATTGCAATTGCTTATGCTTGTTTAGGAAAAAAGAATCCATTGTTTTGGGCATCAATAATAATTACAGCCTATAATGGTATTTTAGCTATTGAAGAAAGGGAAATAGAGATATTGTATTACTTAATTATTGCAAGACTGACAGTTAGTATTTGTAATTCTGCTCATTCAAGGAAAATTAATCCTGATAATAAATATGCAACAGTAAGTGAGGCGGCTGCCCTTGAGATACTTCATAGATGGCTAGATATTAATCCTGTAGAAGCAGAAAAACATTTTAAGAAACTTATTGGTATCTGAGAAATTAATTTTTTGCTATATTTGACATTAAATAATTTTAACATAATAAACAGATATTATGAAAAATCTAATTCTTACAATTCTCTTCATTTCGTTATCGCTTAATCTTTTTTCTCAAATTGAGCCAAAAGATAATGATGAAAAGTGGAATTCACTAACCATTGGCATTCTTGAAGGTGGTGGCTCTTTTGTTGGTTTTGATGTTGAATTAATGGTGTCAGATCATCTTGGTTTTCAAGTGGGGGGAGGAATTGTAGGTTTTGGTGGTGGCATCAATTATCATTTAAAGCCTTCAATACGCAGTTCTTTTTTGACAATTCAATATTGGAATCAAGGAACAGGCCAGTCATTTGTTCAAAATGCAGTTGGTCCGGCTTTTGTTTATCGCGGAAAAAAATGGTTAACTTTTCAGATTGGGCTAGCCTTCCCTTTGTCGAAAGGCCCCGCATATCCAAGTAATTTCGAACAAACACCAATAATGCTATCCTATGCGATTGGTGCCTATATTCCTTTTTAAGTATTTTTTTTGGTGCAAATTAATTTGAGGTCAAAATTTGCAGAGTTATAGCTGTATGAAGTTGTTCGAAAGTTAAAGAAATAATTTTTCCTATTTCTTTCCGCAGAATTCTGTAAGTACTCCAAATGTTGATTTAGGGTGAAGGAATCCGATTTTTAATCCTTCGGCACCCGGGCGTGATTCTTTATCGATTAAACGTATTTCTTTTTCGCCGGCGGATTTTAATGCAGAATCAACATCATCAAAAGCAAATGCAAGGTGATGTAAACCTTGGCCTTTTTTTTCAATAAATTTCCCAATGGGGCTATCTGTTTCAGTTGCTTCAAGTAATTCAATTTTAGTCTGGCCAATCATAAAAAAAGCTGTTTTTACTTTCTGGTCTTTTACTTCTTCAATTGCATAGCATTTTAGTCCTAATATATTTTCGTAATACTTAATAGCTTCGTCAAGATTCTCGACTGCTATGCCAATATGTTCAATATGTGTAGGTTTCATAATTATTCTGTCTTTTAAATATTATTCTCCAATTATTTTTACTAAAACTCTTTTTTGTCTTTTACCATCATATTCGCCATAAAATATCTGTTCCCATGGTCCAAAATCCAGCTTGCCGTTTGTAATTGCCACAACAACCTCACGTCCCATTAATTGTCGTTTCATATGTGCATCGGCATTGTCTTCATAAGTGTTGTGACGATATTGCGAATGAGGTTTCTCAGGTGCAAGTTTTTCGAGCCATATTTCAAAGTCGCTGTGCAGGCCGGGTTCATCATCATTAATAAAAACACTTGCCGTGATGTGCATTGCATTAACCAAGACAAATCCCTCTTGTATTCCACTTTCACTGAGACATTCATTTATTTCAGGTGTGATATTCAGGTATTGTCTACGATTATGGGTGTGGAACCAAAGCTCTTTTCTAAATGTTTTCATATCCGGTAATTTAATAATACAATGATATCATGTTTAAATCTTCAAATTAATGCATCTTCAAAATAATAATATTACCAAAGTCCAACCGGACAATTTGAATCTTTACTTCTTGCCTTTGCTGGAATATAACAACCGCATTTGTCGCAGTGTAGATATACTGTTTTACTGGCATGCTCGCAGTTTGCACATATTTCCATTCTTTTTTTTGAGAGAATCTTAATTTCCTTGTCAGGAAAAAAGAAATTTTTCCAACCATCCCATATCTCAGCAAGCCGTCCCATATAATATTATCTTAATTTCAGTTCTTTAATAATTGCTTCAATTTTACCGGCAAGTTGTTTGTTAAGTTTTTCAAAGTCATCTTTATCAGTTAGTTCGTCCCTTACGCCAAAATAAAACTTTATCTTTGGCTCTGTTCCTGAAGGTCTGATTGAAACCTTAGTGCCGTCTTGTGTGATAAACTGAAGTACATTAGATTTTGGTAAATTAATGTTATGACGCAAGTGGCTTAACTGGTCGAAGCTTTGTTGTTGCAGGTAATCATGTACTAACAATACATCAGAGCCAAGTATTGACTCGGGTGGATTCATGCGGAAGTTTTCCATCATTTTCTTTATATCCTCAGCTCCTGATTTTCCCTTTTTTGTTATTGATATTAAGCTTTCTTTATAGAACCCGAATTCAAGATAAATATCAATAAGCAGTTGATAAAGAGTTTTTCCGTTTTCTTTAGCCCATGCAGCAGCTTCTGCAATTAAAGCACAAGACATTACAGCATCTTTGTCGCGTACAAATTCACCGGCCAGGTATCCGTAGCTTTCTTCGCCGCCACCAATAAACTTCATTTTGCCTTCGTTGTTACGCAATATCTCAGCTATATATTTAAAGCCTGTAAGTACTTCATATCTTTTTACTTTGTATTTATCAGCCATTACATTTAATAGCTCGGTAGTAACTATTGTTTTTACAATGTATTCTTTACCTATAATTTTCCCCTTTTCGTTCCATTGGTTAAGAAGGTAATAAATTAATATTGTAGCTGTTTGGTTTCCGTTTAATAGAACAAATTCAGATTTATTATTTTTAACTGCAATACCAACTCTGTCGGCGTCGGGGTCGGTTGCCATAACAATATCTGCATCAAGCTTAGCAGCTTCTTTAAGTGCCATATCCAAAGCGGCAGGTTCTTCAGGGTTAGGTGAGATAACCGTTGGAAAATTACCATCTACTACATCCTGCTCGTGTATATGATAAATATTGCTAAAACCAAACTTCCGCAAAACATCAGGAACTAAATTAACACCCGTTCCATGAATCGGGGTATAGACAATTTTTAAATCTTTGTTTTTTTCAATTATTTCAGGATTCAATGACAGAGCCTTGATATTATCAAGATATATTTCATCAATCTCTTTACCAATACTTATAATATTTGCTTCATTGCCGTCAAATCTGATATCATCTATTTTAACTTTTGCGGCTTCGTCAACAACATTATTATCATGTGGACTGATTAATTGGCTACCGTCATTCCAGTATGCTTTAAAACCGTTATATTCTTTTGGGTTATGCGATGCTGTGATAACGACTCCGCTTTGGCAACCAAAATACCTGATAGCAAATGAAAGCTCGGGCGTCGGACGTAATGATTCAAAGAGATAAACTTTAAAGCCGTTTGCTGAGAATATTTTGGCTGTTGTTTCGGCAAACAAGCGGCTGTTGTTTCTGCAATCGTGAGCAATTGCAACTTTTATCTGTGGCAATTTACTGAAATTACTTTTCAGATAGTTGCTTAAACCCTGTGTAGCCATACCAACTGTATAAATATTCATACGATTAGTACCAGCACCCATTATTCCTCTTAAACCTCCGGTTCCAAATTCAAGGTCTTTGTAAAAACTCTCAATTAACAAATTCTCGTCATTGTCTAGCATGTCTTGAACTTCTTTTCTTGTATCTGCATCAAAACTGTTGCTAAGCCATTTATTTGCTTTTTCTTTTACTGTTGTTAAAAGCTCTTCCATTATTTTAAGTTATTTAGTCTTTTTTTGATATTAGAATATCCAGGCAATTTTTAAGGCTTTCATTCCAATACGGTATTTTTAAATCAAAAGTATTTTTTATCAGTGTTTTGTTTAAAACGCTGTAATGTGGTCTGTTTGCTATTTGTGGATAATCTGATGATTCAATAGCGTTTACTTCACAGTTTAGTCTTGAGTATTCAATTATTTCTTTTGTGAAATCGTACCATGAACAAGCACCTTCGTTTGAGTAATGATAGATTTGTGGTAGGATATTTTGAGTCTCAACCTTGTTATCTTTAATAATATCTATGATTGCTTTTGCTAAATCAAATGCATATGTTGGTGTACCTATTTGGTCGCTGATAACATTTATACTCTCTCTCTCTTTACCAAGTCTCAACATTGTTTTCACAAAGTTATTACCAAATTCAGAATATAACCAGGATGTACGGATAATAATTCCATTTACTCGCGACTTAATAAATTCTTCTTCACCTTTTAGTTTTGTAAATCCGTAAACAGAGTTTGGTTTTGTTTGGTCTTTTTCGGTATAAGGACGAAAATTTTTCCCATCGAAAACATAATCTGTTGATACATGAATCATAACAACATTATGTTTTTTTGCAGATTGAGCTAATATTTTTACCGCATCTGAATTTAATAAATAGGCTGTTTCTTTTTCTGTTTCCGCTTTATCTACAGCAGTATAGGCAGCACAGTTTATCAGGTGTGTGACATTATTGTCTTTTATCATCAAATCAACATCTGAAGATATGGTAATATCAAGTTCTTCAATATCAGTAAAAATAAATTTAAAACCAGAATAATTATTTTCCAGTTTTTTAATCTCCCTGCCAAGCTGGCCATTTGCACCTGTTACCAAGATAGTTTTCATCTGTTTACAATTTGTTTTTAGTCAGTCAGATGGTTATTCTAAAATTCCTAATCTTTATTATAAATAAAATTCATCTCAGCATTTCTTAAGTTCGGCAGCACTTTATCCTTAGCGGAGATTATAGCATCTTCAGTCTTTATTCCCCAGTCGATATTTAATTCAGGGTCGTTAAAATTTATTCCACGATCGGCTTCAGGATGATACAGATTATCACATTTGTAAAGAAAAATTACTTCCTTACTGAGGACAGAGAAGCCGTGGGCAAAGCCACGTGGTATAAGCAATTGGCGTTTGTTCTCGCCGGTAATTTCAAAACCCAGGCTTTTCCCAAAGGTGGGTGAGTTTTCACGTAAATCTACTGCTACATCTAAAATGCTACCTTTGATTACACGAATTAATTTTGCCTGTGAGTAAGGGGCAAGCTGGTAATGCAAACCTCTTATTACTCCGTAGGTTGACTTTGATTCATTATCCTGAACAAAATTATAATTCAGATTATATTCATTAAATTTTCCCTTGTTATAACTCTCAAAAAAATAACCTCTCTGATCGGGAAATATCTTTGGCTCAATTAAAAGCAAGTCGGGTATTTCGGTTTTAATAATATTCATAACTCTAATCTGTTTGAGGATTTATCTTTCCATTGGCAAGGTCAAGAAGGTATACGCCATATTGATTTTTCTTTAATGGTTCGGCAAGTTTGCGTAAATCCGCTTTGTCAATATATCCTTTGCTGAAAGCAATCTCTTCAATACAGGCGACCTTAAGCCCTTGCCTGTGTTCAATTGTTGCAATATAATTTGAGGCCTCGAGTAAACTCTCATGTGTACCTGTATCCAACCATGCCATTCCTCGTCCCATAATCTTTAAACTCAGTCTGTTCTCGTTTAAGAAGAGTCTGTTAAGGTCGGTAATTTCCAGTTCGCCCCTTGCCGAAGGTTCTAAATTCTTTGCTTTTTCAACAACATCATTGCTATAGAAATACAGACCTGTTACAGCATAATTAGATTTTGGATTAGCAGGTTTTTCCTCCAGGCTAAGAACTTTTCCTTTTTCATCAAATTCGGCTACGCCATATCTTTCGGGGTCGTTAACATAATAGCCGAAAACAATTGCACCATCATTATTTGAGGCAGCTTCAATAAGAGTTTTTGAGAAACCATATCCATAAAAGATATTGTCGCCTAAAATAAGGCAAACAGAATCGTCCCCAATAAACTCTTCACCTATGATAAAAGCTTGAGCAAGACCATCTGGTGATGGTTGAATGGCATATTCAATATTAAGACCTAATTGAGAACCATTGCCAAATATATCTTTGTATAAATGAATGTCTTTTGGTGTAGAAATAATGAGAATATCTCTTATTCCGGCAAGCATTAAAACCGACAATGGATAATAAATCATCGGTTTGTCGTAAATAGGTATTATTTGTTTTGAAATACTTTGAGTTATGGGGTAGAGGCGTGTTCCCGAACCGCCGGCAAGAATTATTCCTTTCATAATAATTATATTAAATGATTTATTGTTTATTGCAATTTTCTTCCAATACCAAAATATTCATATCCAAATTCTTTCATCTCTTTTGGGTCATAAATATTTCTGCCATCAAAAATAATCTTTTTACTCATAAGTTTTTCAACGATAGTAAATTTTGGAACTTTAAATTCAGACCATTCGGTTGCAATAACCAAAGCATCGGCATCAATTAGTGCTTCGTATTGGTCATCAACAAAAGTAATATTTTTATCAGCAAGTCTGCGTTTTGCTTCGTCAATTGCAATTGGGTCGTAAGCTCTCAAATCAACTCCTGCCTCTAATAACTTATCAATTATCACCAAAGCCGGGGCTTCGCGCATATCGTCGGTATTTGGTTTAAATGATAATCCCCATAGAGCAATTTTTTTATCTTTTAATTTACCACCAAAATAGGATGATATTTTATTGAAAAGGACAGATTTTTGATTGTTATTTACTCTTTCAACTGCTTTTAATATTTCAAGTGAATAGTTGTATTCCCCGGCTGTTTTAATAAGAGCTTTTACATCTTTAGGGAAACATGAGCCTCCATATCCGATTCCTGCATTAAGAAATTTGTAACCTATTCTTGTATCACTGCCAATTCCAAGTCGTACGCTGTTTATGTCTGCTCCAACTTTTTCGCAAAGATTTGCAATATCGTTCATGAAACTGATTTTTGTGGCAAGCATTGAGTTAGCCGCATATTTTGTTAGCTCGGCAGATGGAATATCCATAAATACTATTTGGTGATTATTCAGCAAGAAAGGCTTATACAAACGACGCATTACCTTTTCAGCTCTATCGGAGTTAATACCAATAACAATCCTGTCTGGTTTTAAGAAATCGTCAATAGCATTTCCTTCCTTAAGAAATTCGGGATTAGAGGCTATATCAAAGTCTACTTCAATACCTCTTTTCCTAATCTCTTCATTAAGGACTGATTTTACTTTCTCGGCTGTTCCTATTGGTACAGTGCTTTTTGTAGTAACAACCATATAATGGTCGATGTGGCGGCCTATTTCTCTGGCAACAGAAAGAACGTATTGCAAATCGGCACTACCATCTTCATCAGGTGGTGTACCAACAGCAATAAATACTGCATCTGATTTTTCTATTGAATCTTTAAGGCTGGTTGTAAAATACAATCTGCCTTTTTGAGTATTCCTTTCTATCATTGTTTCCAAGCCCGGCTCGTAAATAGAAACAATACCTTTGTTAAGGTTATTAATCTTCTTTTCGTCAATATCAACACAAGTTACGGTAACACCCATTTCGGCAAAACAGGTTCCGGAAACTAAGCCAACATATCCCGTACCTACAACTGAAATTCTCATATATTTAAATAATAAATAATTACTAAATTGATTTTATAAGTTGCCAAAGATAGATAATTTTATTATTCAAAACCTGACATGTTGTTTAATAATGAATAATGAATTTTAAATCATAAAAGCCTGTTTAATTAGCCGGAAAATAACATATAGTCTATTGTGTGATAATTAATTGGAGATTATTCGTTTTGCTTTAATCCGAAAAGCTTTGGATGACTCTAAATAAAAAAAGTGCCCAAATAAAATTCGGGCACTTAAAATAATATCTAATAAGAAATTAAGAATCTTACTTATTTCCTAAAAAATCGGCAACACCTTCATGAGTTGGTTTCATTGCTTCTTCACCTGAATGCCAATCTGCAGGACAAACCTCACCATTATTTTCAAAGAATTGTAACGCATCAACCATACGAAGAGTTTCGTCTATGCTTCTACCAAGTGGCATGTCATTTACAACCTGATGACGTACGATTCCTTCTTTGTCAATTAAGAATAAACCTCTGTAAGCCATTGGTGTACCTGTGAAAATAATTTCACCATTTTCGTTATAATCATATTCGCCTGCTAATACACCATAGTTTTCGGCAATTGTTTTTGTATTGTCGGCAACCAAAGGATATTTTACTCCTTTAATACCACCGTCATTTAATTCTGTTTGTAGCCACTTCCAGTGCGAGAATTCAGAATCTACCGAACATCCAATTACTTCAACATTTCTTTTTTCAAATTCAGCCATTTTTTCCTGAAATGCAATAATTTCTGTTGGGCAAACAAAGGTAAAGTCAGCCGGATAGAAATAGAAAACTACATGTTTCTTTCCGATAAATTGTTCAAGTGAAAAGTCTGCTACAACTTCTCCACCGTTTACTACTGCATTTGCGTGAAATACAGGTGCTTTTTTTCCTACTAATACGCTCATTTTCTTTTTGTTTAATTGATTGTTATTATTGAACTTGTTAAAAACTTTATTAATTTATTATATTTTATTTAACACTCACTAAAGTAATAAGTCTTAGTTTTTTTCACTTAAATTACAAATTTTTATAATCTTTTTTATTACTGATGAAAAACCGACTCTTACTTTTGTTTTTGCTTATGCTGATTGTGATAAATTTTACCGGATGTAAAGGTAAAAAACATAATATT
>JANTGP010000075.1 GCA_024762835.1 Bacteroidota bacterium | reverse complement strand
GTAAAATATGTTATTGTCGTTTTTTTAACTATCAGTTATCTGCTCGATTACAAAAAAATTATTCCTGTTCGCAAATATTTTTCAGCTTTGTTAAGCCAGATTTGAAATCTTTTTCCATCGATTCTTCCATGTTCATTATTAGTTTCATTAAATTGAAAGGATAAGGCATTTCGCTTTTAAAACCCCATGTTACAATGGTCTTATCAATTTGTGATTTTAATTTTACAAATCCTTTTGCCTCACTTTCAAATGGGGTGTAAAACTTAAGATCTGTAACAAAAAGTGTTGGTTCTTCAATTTCTGCAATTGCTTGCGATCCTTTTCCAACATTTTTATTATCACTTTCCCAGCTGCTTTTAGCTCCTATAGTCCCATCTACACCACTTAACTCCTTTTTCATGTTTGGGTCATAATCATTCCAAGGGCTCCATCTATCCATTTCAGAAAGGCTATTGGTATGTTCCCAAACCTGATCAATTGGTTTGTTTATAGTAATCGATTTTTCGTAATTAAATTCTCTTGACACAAAAAGTGCAACAACTAATAGGAATGTGATAATCACTAGCAAGCTAATGCCTATTTTCTTTAAAATTTTCATATTTTATACTCTTTAATTTTAATAAAAGTCTTTTGTTTTTTCAATCAATTGCTTTAAAATGTCCAAATCAACATCCTTTAATTTATTGATGTAAAGGCAACCTTTCCCATGTTTATATTTACCCAGATTTTTCATCAAGCTTTCGTACTTCGACAAATCGCATGTAAGATATAGGGTAAGCTTGGTTTTTCTGGTTGCAAAACCTGATTTAAACCATTCTAATTCTTCTTTACTTCCTTTACGATGGTATTTATACTTCCCAAAGCCTACCATACTATCTCCCCAAATTACAGGTTTCTCTCCGGTAGCATCCTCCATTAAGGCTAATAGTGTTTTACTATCTTCCCGTTTAGATTCATTTTCAATTGAATCAATGTAATCATTTATGCTTTTGTTAGTTTCTTTTGTTTTTAAACCTGCCATAGTTTTAGTTTTTATTTTCGTTATTCTTATGATCCTCTAAAGCACAACTAACCATCCATTGTATACCATATTGGTCGGTCAACATGCCAAAGTAAGAGCCCCAAAAGCTTTTATTCATAGGCATAATTACTTTTCCTTTTTCCGATAATGCTGTAAATATTTCATCAGATTCGCTTGGGTTATTTGCGTTTATGGATATTGAGAAATTGTTTCCCTGAACTAAGCTGTTAGCCCATTCGCCACCTGTATCACTTCCTAATAGAACAGTTTGTTCATTTATACGATAAGATATATGCATTATCTTGTTGGTATTCTCTTCGGATAGGGGATAATCAGGATTTTCAGGCATTTCACCAAAGCGGGACAGATGTTCTATTTTACCACCAAGTACTGACTGGTAGAAATTAAATGCTTCTTCGCATTGTCCATTAAATGTTAAATATAAACTTATCATATTCATGGTATTAAGGTCTAATAATAATTCTATTTGACAGTTTTTCCACCCATTTCTGTAAAAACGCTGTCAACAGGTTCCCATAATTCAATTTTATTTCCTTCGTTATCCATTATGTGGATAAACTTGCCATAATCATAAGACTCAATTTTGTCTAGAATAATGACCCCGTTTTGTTTCAGATTTTTAACTAGTCCTTCTAAATTTTGGACACGGTAATTAATCATAAATTCTTTTTTTGACGGCTTAAAATATTTGCTCCCTGTTTTGAAAGGACTCCATTGCAAATAATTGATTTCATCCGGTCGATTAGCATTACGAAACTCAAAACTTGAACCCCATTCATTGCTTGCCATTCCCAAATTTTTTGAGTACCAGCTTTTTTCTTCTTCGGGATTATCCGAAAAAAAGAATATACCCCCAATACCGGTTACCCTTGGTTTAGTATCTGCAGCGATATCCTTATTGTCGTTTATGTTTTTCTCTTTCATGCTTTCTATTTGTGCTCCCCTTAATTGCTATTATGATATTTTATCTAAAAGTGGTTAATTATATTCATAATAACTATTTAATTATGAATTTGTTCATTAATGATAATTCGATAATCTGAATTTAATATACATTAGTTCCACAAAATTTCTGTTTTATCATTAGTGTATTTAAGTTTTTAAGAGCCTTTGCTTAACATGATAAAATCGAATCGACATCATTCGGGGATTCCTCACTACGTTTCGGAATCTCAAAACAAAGTTTAAAAGCTTAAGAAGTGCAGACATATTATTTTCTGCAATATGACTCCATTTTGCTAATTTATATATTCTACTTATGGAATAACAAACTTTTGTGAGGATGATTGCCCGTTTGAATATTTAACCGAGACGAAATAAATACCGCTTTTCAAGGATTCTGTTTTAAGCTGTATTAAATTACTGTTTATTAAACTACTCTGCTTATAAACCTGTAATTCAGCCCCTATACTATTATAGATGCTAAGTTTAGTTAGCCGGCTTGTATTGTTTGATATTTTGATAAATAGAACATCTTTAACAGGATTAGGGTAAACCTTAAACTCTGAATCATTATCAATTAAATCGCTATTGTCGGATAAGTAGATTTCTTTGTCAAGAATAAATACCGGTATGCCGCTTATTGATGTATCTTCTTCGTTTATTACAAAAGAATAATGATGAGAAATAAAGCCGGCTTTTTCAGCAAAAAGAGTGTAAGTGCCTGACTCAACATTATTAAAAGCAAAAGAACCGTCATTGTAAGATAAGCAATAAGCCACAACCAAATTATTTTCGTCGAGTAAGAATAAAGGAATATTTCTTGCCGGATTAGTATTACTTTCATCAATATATGTATCCATATTGAACCAATCATTGTCAAATATTAAGGTTTCATAATCATATGAATTAATATAGCTGATATGCCCCGAAACCGAAGCTTGTCCATAAAAAACACTATCATATGAACTTAAATAAATATTTGCATCGTCAATGTCTGCTAAAGTTTTAATACATGATGAGTTTTGCCACTTTAAGGTATTGCCATAATATGTAGGAAAGTAAATGGGGTAAAAATTAATATCAAAATCAAAAGGCGGTATAGCGTAAATAAGGAAACTATCCTGATTATTTACTGTGAATGAGTATTGTCCATTGTTTATTGTTGTATAATTAATTGCATCGAAACTATCATTAGTACTTTTTTTATAAAGAACAGCAATTCCGTAATTAAGCAAATTAGGTCCCATGAAAACTTGTCCGGAAATAACCGGATAAGGTTCATTAATTATAAAGGGACCATATGTTTCCTGACAATTATTATTGTCAGTTAAAGTTAAGGAGTAGACACCGCTACCAAGCATATAAATATCTTCGCTTGTCATTCCATTGCTCCACATAAATGAATATGGCAGCGTTCCTCCGTTTGTCGAGATATTGATACCACCATCATAGGCATTTGCCGTTGAAACATGAAACACGTGAGAAGTAATTCCTATTGGGTCGGGTTGTGATAATGTAAAAACGCTGATTATCTGGCATTGGTTTGCATCGCTAACCGTAACAACATAATCTGCTGCCTGTAAGTTGGCTATGTCTTCTGTTGTTTCGCCGTTTGACCAGTTAAATTGATATGGTTCAGTGCCCCCGTTTACTTCAATATTTATACTACCGTCAATATCACCCCAGCACATAAGGTCTGAAGTAATTGAAGTGAGATACAAACTGTCGGGTTGGCTAATATTAAAAGTATCATAAACCGAGAGTCCTGTTCCATCGGTAATTGTAAGTGTATAAATTCCGGGTTGAATATTATACAGGTCTTCGGAGTAACTACCGTTTGACCATTCAAATTGCAAGGGGAAAACAAAATTCAGCATGCTAATATTAATAAATGCATTGCTTGAACCATAGCAGTCAATGTTGGAGAAAACATAATCATAGCTGGGTGGCAAAGCATTAGGCACGCTAAGGGTTTCAGTTATCTGACAGTTGAGTGAATCGGTAATTGTTACCTCAAAAATTCCGGTACATAAGTTTATTGCCGTTTCGGTTTGCTGCGAGTCCGGGTCGTTCCATAAATAAGTATAAGGAGCTGTTCCACCACTTACTACAACACCTGCTTCGCCAACACAATTCGACATTGTGTCAGGAATACTTGAAACAGTTGACTGAATAGGAAAAATATCTATCTCGAAAGTATCATTCGCCGAAACCATATCGTTAATGCCTTGAACAACTGCTGTGAGATGGTAATTAATTGCACTTCCTAAATTTGCAGGTGTTGACAGATTTACTTGTACGGTATCCTGATAACTTAAAGTATCAATTATGGTTTCGGTATACCAAGGTCCACCGTTAATATTATATTTGACATTGAAGAAATAATCACTTATCATTCCGGATGAGTAAATTTCCAGACTTACTGTTTCGCTGTTGCTAAGATTACAATATCCGGTTGGACTGAGCCATGCCGAGATTCCAAGATCATGTTCAATATCCGTAATTGTTCCAATTGCACTATGCCCTTCTGCAACAAAGAAACCTTGATTTGGCCAATCGGGCGTTACTGTATAGGTTGGAAATACCATAATCTCATTACCGGTAGACGAATCCCATATTTTCCAATTAAAAGGCTCGTTAGGGGCAAAACCCTCTTTCCCAAGTGTCGAATCTAAATCGCCAAAACATCTTACAACACTATCGTTTTCCAAAGAGTTATTGTCAAAATATAAAGTTCCGGCACATTTCTGAATGCCTAGTGAATCGTAAAATGCACCAATAAAATCTCCTTGTTGCATACTGAAGTCACTAACAAAAATATTAATACCCGACATAAATAAGACTTTATGAAAGTGAGATGTTTCTTCAACTGTCCATGGTAATGGCACAATGGTAAGTAGCTCAATACTATCTGTATTTGTACAACCATTACTATCAGTTATGATTACAGCATATTCACCGGCAAATACATTATTCAAATCTTCGTTTGTACTTCCGTTATTCCATAAATATGAATAAGGTGCTGTTCCGCCCGAAGGCGATAAATCAATACTGCCATTTGGTACACCTACTTCGCTAACATGGTTTGGATAAAATACTAATGAAATACTATCCGGCTCAGTAACTAATATGCTGTCAATGCTTTGATAACCTAAAGCATTTGTTACTGTTACATTATAATATCCTGTCGATAGATTTTCAATACTATCATTTATACTTCCGGTTGACCATAGGTATGAATACGGGGGATTAAACTCAAGAACTTCAAGCCATGCATAGCCATCGTTTGTATTGTAACAACTTGTTTGTCCGGCAAATACTTCAAAAACCGGTTCAATACAATTGCCCAAATAAACCAACTGACTTGCTCCGTTTTCAACAAAATGACCACTATCAGGGTAATATGGCTCATGTGCATAAATTGCCTGATGAATATATTCCAGACCCACATCAACCTGAAAAGATTTCCATGTTACTTCCTCGTCAATTGAAAAACCTTCTTTTACTGTTGTTGTAGTATCATCGCCATAAGCAATCAAATCCTGATTGCCACCATTCCAAATAAAATAACCCGCACACGAAAGGATGCCTAATGAATCGTAAAAGACACCGATATAATCTCCAATCTCAAGCGTGTCTTCACTGCAAATAATAACATCAACCGGGAAATTAAAAGTATGACTTAGGGATGTGTTGGTATATGACCATGTGGGTAAATAGTTCTGTGCCTCTCCTTTAATTGAAAAAAGAAAGACCAGAAAAAATACAAATAAGACTACTCTTTTGCTTATCATATCAACCCACTTGGTATTTAAAACATTTAGCTTACTTTAATAAGACAGAAAAATTAGCAAAGGTTGCTTTCAATCAAAAATTATTTTTTCAGTTTCCTAAAAAAATGAAATATGCTAACCTGCTTTTACAGCTTTATCAGTTTGGTTGTAAATGATTTATCTTTCGATGAAATAAAATAAATTCCCGAGGCTTCTCCGCTTAAATCAACTTCAAATTCATTTATTCCCGAAAAGAAAAACCTTTTTGTAATAGTTCTTACCGGTTCACCCTTGTCGTTGGTGATTGTAAAAGAAAGATTTTTTACTTTAGCCAATTGGAAAGAAATTGTAAAAACATTAATAAAAGGATTTGGGAACACCTTAACCTCAAATGAATTATTTGCCTCAATATAAATATCCTGATTTACAGGCAAAAGTTTCACGTCCAATTCGGTAAGACTTTTACTATTTACAACAACATCATTTATTATCTTATCTTCATATCCGGGAGCCGAAAAAAGCAAATTGTAAGTTTCCGGTAATAACATCCTTGAATAGTTACCGTGTTGAATATTGCTAAAAACAAAGGATTCATCAAAATCGTGATTAAGAACAGTAACTTTTGCCAACAAAGGCTCATTGCTTATTGAATCGGTAATAATTCCGGAAACGCCATAATTGCATTCTTCAATATACGAAATAAGTGAATGAACATTTGCATCCCAATATAGGGGAAGGGTACTTGCCGGCGGTATTTTTGTATTGCTTAGCTCCATGGTCACTTCTCGTCCATGCATGAAATAATTCATAAAGTCCTGCCTGTTTCCGTTTGTTGAGTACCATTCGTAACCATTTGTTATTCCATTGTTTAAGGAAGTAAGGTAGCTTCCAAGCGAAGCGGGGCTGTAAATATGAACCGAGTCGGCATATTGATATGACAAGCTAAAATACCAATCGTTGTCTGCATGAAGTGTTGACCATGTATCCCAAGGATAGTTAATAACCTCACTACCTGTGTGCATGTTGGCAGCTAAAACAAAATTGTGATTCATCATAAAGTCCATCATCACTAATGTTTCTTGTTGCCAGGGATTGCCATCGGGATGAAGTCCGTTTTCAGGGTCGGGGAAATTGCGGTTTAAATCAATCCCATTGGCATTAAACCTAATTGAACCTTGTACTGTATTGTTGCCGGCGTAATAAGTGCCATCGGGATTTGATAAAGGATTAATATAAATCTCAACATTATTTACCAGATTTGTTATCCGGTTATCTGTACCATACGAAGAGAGCAAATAATCAATAAGATGCAAGCAAAGAATCATCCCTGTTAATTCGTCACCATGCATGGTTGATGTATAGAAGAATTCGGGTTCAGGTTCTTTAATATTTACATTATCCGAAATTTTAACTGAAAGTATCTGCCGTCCGTTTGTACTAAAACCAATATCTTTCACTTTGCACAAATCAGGATAATCAGCCGCAAACTGATTCATAGTAGCAATATAAACATCGTATGATGGATAAGTATCCCAATTCTGAAAATCTCTAAGCGAATTACAGGTTTTTATTTCATTAACTAGTGATGGTGGCTTGAGAGTAGTAAATCTAATATCCTCTTTCAGGAAGTTTAAAAACTGTTTTGTGTTGGCATAAGCATAAATGGAATCGTTATTAATTTTATCAACCGAGATGAGCTTGTTAACTTCTTTGAGACTTGATATATTATTTGAGCTAAACTTAAAATAAACCTCATTCCTGGCTTTCAGATAATTGTTTGCTTTATTAAGTTCAATATTTTTATTCTGAGAGATACCAATAAAAGGGATAAGTAGAATTATACTGAAAAGTATATGTTTCATATTTATTGTTTTATAATACTGTTAAATTCAGGTCATTAGATAGCTCAGGATTTCTTAAACATTAAATCTTATATGTAAAATATCGCCGTCCTGAACAATATAGTTTTTTCCTTCAACCTTAAATTTCCCCGCTTCTTTTACAGCATGTTCAGAGCCAAGAGAAACAAAGTCATCGTAAGTCATTACTTCAGCACGAATAAAACCTCTTTCCAGATCACTATGAATTACTCCCGCCGCCTGTGGTGCTGTTGAACCTTTTCTTACTGTCCATGCTCTTATCTCTTTTGGCCCAACCGTAAAAAAGGTCTCAAGATTAAGTAATTTATATGCACCCCTGATAAGCTTATTTACACCCGGTTCTTTTAATCCTGCATCAGATAAAAACTCCAAACGATCATTTTCATCATCTAGCTCCGCAATATCAGCTTCCAGAGCGCCTGCTATTACAAGAATCTCAGCCTCTTGTCCTGCAAGAGCTTCTTTTACTTTATTAACATATTCATTGCCATCGATGGCTGCACTATCCTCAACATTACAAACATACATAACAGGTTTAGCCGTAAGCAAAGCAAGGTCTTCAATATATTTTTTGTCTGAATCGTTTACAGGAGCTGTTCTCACATTCCGGAAATTTTCAATATGTTCAACATATTGATTTAATACTTCAATTCCCCTACGTGCAACTTTATCACCCGATTTTGCAATTTTTTCTAATCTTGCAATTTTCTTTTGTACAGATTCCAAATCCTTAACTTGTAGTTCCAGGTCAATAGTTTCCAAATCGCGAACAGGGTCAACTGAACCATCAACATGGGGTAAATTTTCGTCGTCAAAACAGCGAAGAACATGAATAATGGCATCGGTATTTCTAATATCGTCAAGAAACTTATTTCCTACACCTTCCCCTGCATTTGCTCCTTTTGTTAATCCCGGTATGTCAACAATTTCAACCGTTACCGGAATGAGTTTTTCTGTCTTTTGAAATTTTTCCAACTCATATAGTCTTGGGTCAGGCACATTTACCATCCCTATATTTGATTTGTTTGTGCTAAAAGCAAAACTTGTAGTTTCGGCTTTTGTGTTCGACATACAGTTAAATAAAGTCGTTTTACCAATATTAGTAATCCCAATAATTCCACATTGCAATGCCATTATAATAGTTTCTTTTATTAGTTAAAAATAATAATACAAAAGTAATAAAATTGATATGTTAATTAAATTAAATAAGTTTTTATAAAAAGGATTTCCTGCAATAAAAAATAAATTAATTTTGCAGTAAAATTAACAAAAAAAGACATGGCTGATACTACTGAACTTCAAAGAATTGCATCGCAGGTACGCCGCGATATATTAAGAATGGTACATCAAAATTCATCCGGACATCCGGGAGGTTCGCTTGGTTGTACCGATTTCCTTACGGCTTTATATTTTAATGTAATGAGCTACGATGTTAATAATTTTACTATCGATGGTAAAAACGAAGATTTGTTTTTTCTTTCAAATGGCCATGTCTCGCCTTTGTTTTATAGTGTTCTCGCCCATGCAGGTTATTTCCCCATTAAAGAACTTGCAACATTCCGTAACTTAAACTCGCGACTTCAGGGACATCCTACTACCGAAAAAGGATTGCCGGGGATTCGTGTTTCTTCAGGCTCATTAGGGCAGGGCTTGTCTGTTGCTGCTGGTGCAGCTTTAACAAAAAAGTTAAATAATGACTCTAAACTTGTGTATTGCCTTACCGGTGACGGTGAGTTGGAAGAGGGGCAGATTTGGGAAGCAGCCATGTTTGCTTCAGCACGTGAGATTGACAATCTTATACTAACTGTCGATTACAACGGTAAACAAATTGACGGACCTCTCGACGAGGTGATGCCTTTAGGTGATTTGAGAGCAAAATGGGAAGCTTTTGGTTGGCTTGTTTTAGAAATGGACGGTAATAATATGAATGATATTTTAGCAACGATTGCTGAGGCACATTCTATAACAGGAAAAGGAAAACCTATTGTTATAATTATGAAAACCGAAATGGGAATGGGTGTTGATTTTATGATGGGCACACACAAATGGCATGGTGTTGCACCAAACGACGAGCAATTGGAAAATGCTCTTAGTCAGTTGGAAGAAACACTGGGCGATTATTAGTAATCGTGTCGGACGTTTTGCAAATTATTGTATCAACTTATTGTCTTAACTGTCCGAACTATTGCCCGGTTTTGAGAGGCTGCGGAAAAGAATAAACACAAGCAGACTAACAACAATAAACACTACCGCTACCGGACGGGCATACTTTAAACCGTAAGCCCCAAAGCGTTCATAAATAAGCACCGGTGTAGTAATAGGGTGATATGCTATAATAATAACCGCTCCAAACTCACTCATGCCACGGGCAAACATCATAATCAAACCCGATACGATATTTCTCCATGCCAAAGGAAGCGAAATTGTAAAAAATACTCTAATAGGTGAAGCTCCCAGGTTTAGTGCAGCTTTTTCAAGTCTCTCGGGAACCGATTCGAAACCATCACGAGCTGCATTTATTAAAAATGGAATACTTACAAATGCCATTGCTATGGCAATACCCAAAGGATGACCAATGAAGTTAATTCCAAAGTGCGATGAGAAGGATCCCACTACTGAATCACGCGAAACAAAACCTAAAATTGCAATACCTGCAGCTGAATGTGGAATAACAATAGGTATGTCGATTACACCGGTAACAAATCGCTTAAAAGGAAAACCTTTGCGGGCAAGCAAATAAGAAAAAGGAATAGCCGCAATGGCAAAAAATATAGTTGCAAAAAACGAAACAGACAGAGTTAGAACAATACTGTCTTGTACCTCTTTTTCCTTAGCGGTGTCAAAGATATCATTAAGAGATGTAGAAAAAAACAAACCAAGCAAAGGGGAAACAATAAAAAGCAGTACCAAGCCACCAAGTATGCTAAATATCAGTATTGAAGGTTTATAATTGTTCATTAGCTAATTACTGTTTTCCAAAATCCAAAGGTATAAAAATTATTTAAGCAGACTTCTAAAAATTAAATCGCCTATGAAAAATTCTGAAAATCTTGATGCGAATGAATTTTTAGAAGTCCCCTTAAGCAGAGTTCTAAATATTAATTTCATCCGATTTTTGTTGTATTCATTTTATAATCGGTATTAAACAATATGCCCTGCTAATTCTTAAATAATGTTAAAACAGCTAATGACATAGAGCTTTAGCAACAATTTTAATTTTGAATTGTTGTTTATTTCAAAGATTTAATATTTTTGCAAATCAATAAAAAATAACAAAACAAATATTATGAAGATTAAATTATTGGCAGTAGTGGCTTTGGTTGCGATACTTGCAACAGGATTTATTAGCTTTAATAGAAATGAAGAAGCACAAAAAGGCGAAGCAAAAGTAGGACTAAACATTGGTGATATTGCACCTGAGCTTGCTTACCCTTCACCTGACGGGAAAGTTATTAAATTATCCGATTTAAGAGGCAAAATGGTGTTGATTGATTTCTGGGCTTCATGGTGTGGACCTTGCCGTAGAGAAAATCCAAATGTTGTTAAGGCCTATAATGAATATAAGAAGATGAAATTCAAAAACGGAAAAGGCTTTACTGTTTACAGTGTTTCGCTTGACGGAAGTAAAGACCGTTGGGTTCAGGCAATTAAGAAAGATAATTTAACTTGGAAATACCATGTAAGCGATTTGAAAAAATGGAACTCGGCAGCAGCTTATACTTATAGAGTTCCAAGTATCCCTTCAAATTATTTAATTGATGGTGACGGGGTAATTGTAGCAAAAAATCTTAGAGGACAACGCCTAGCTGTTACTCTTGAAAGTTTGCTCGCTAAAAGACGTTAAGAAAAAATATATCTGATATGGGCATATTGTCTCATTTCAAAGCAAAAAAGGCATTTAATTTTTCTATTAAATGCCTTTTTTTATAAAACTGTCATTCATGTTAAAGTATATGTGCCATTCTGTCTATTTATTTGTGATGGCAGAAATTTTGTAAAAGCGATTTGTTTTTAATTTTTAAATTATTTTAAACCGACATAAAGAGATGACTAAGAAAGTAAATAATAAAGCTGAAAATAAGTCTAAGCAGAAAGACACAAAAAGCAAGAAAACAGCACATAAAGAAGAAGAAAAGTTAGTTAATGAAATGCATGAAGATGCAAAGGAAGAAGATGCTGTAAGTGAAGAGCAAGAACAGGACGAGCTAAGTCTGCTAAAAAACACAGTTGAAGAATATAAAGATAAATATCTGCGATTATCTGCTGAATTTGATAATTATCGCCGTCGTACATTAAACGAAAAGATGGAAATGACAAAAACAGCAGGACAAGATATTTTATTAAATCTTCTTCCGGTTGTAGATGATTTTGAACGTGCAATGCTCTCGATGAAAGAAACTGATGATAAAGAGGCAATTGTTAACGGTATTGAATTAATATATAATAAGTTTCGTGATTTTCTTTCACAAAGGGGTGTGAAAGAAATTGATGCAATGCATACAGATTTTGATACCGATTTGCATGAAGCACTGACAAAAATACCTGCCCCTAAGAAGAAGCTAAAAGGGAAAGTTGTTGATGTTATTGAAAAAGGTTATATGTTAAACGATAAGGTAATGCGTTTTTCAAAAGTAGTTATTGGTGAATAGTAATGCTTAATTTAAGCATTTATTGAAAATATTAAAAGATGTCAAACAGAGATTATTACGAAGTTTTAGGTGTATCGAAAAATGCAACTAAGGATGAGTTGAAAAAAGCTTACCGCAAAAAAGCTATTCAATACCATCCTGATAAGAACCCGGGCGATAAGGAAGCGGAAGAGAAATTTAAAGAAGCAGCAATGGCCTACGAGGTTCTTAGCAATGATGATAAGCGTTCACGTTACGACCAATTCGGTCATGCGGGAGTAAATGGAGCTGCCGGTGGTGGCGGAGGTTTTGGCGGTATGAATATGGATGATATATTCTCTCATTTTGGCGATATCTTTGGTGGGCACTTTGGCGGGTTTAGTGGCTTTGGTGGCGGACAACGCCAACAAAGAGTTAACAAAGGCTCAAACCTGAGAGTAAAAATTACCTTGTCGTTGGCAGAAATTGCCGAAGGTGTTGAAAAGAAAATTAAGGTTAAGAAATATGTAAAGTGTTCTGCATGTCAGGGTAGTGGTGCTGCAAAAGGCTCTTCTCATGTAACTTGTACAACCTGCAATGGCCGTGGTCAGGTAACAAGAGTTACCAATACCATACTTGGACAGATGCAAACAAGCTCTACTTGTTCTACTTGTGGTGGCGATGGTAAAATTATTAAAGACAAATGTAATGTTTGCCAAGGCGAAGGTATTGTAAAGGCTGAAGAGGTAATATCAGTAAATATACCTGCCGGTGTTGAGGAAGGTATGCAACTTTCGGTTAGAGGCAAAGGAAATGCTGCAAGAAGAGGCGGAGTAAACGGCGATCTAATTGTTCTTATTTATGAAGAACCTCACAAAGAACTTATTCGAGAAGGTAACGACTTGCACTACAACCTTTTTGTAAGTGTACCGCAGGCTGCTTTAGGAGCTCCGGTTGAAGTACCAACAATCTCTGGAAAGGTGAAAGTTAAGATTGAAGGCGGTATTCAACCGGGAAAAATTTTGCGTCTCAGAGGAAAAGGCTTACCCGATGTTAATGGTTACGGTCGAGGCGATTTGCTGGTGAATATTAATGTCTGGATACCGAAAAATTTGAATAAGGAAGAACGCAAACTTATGGAGAAATTTTTAGAATCGGATAATTTTAAACCTAATCCAAGTCAACATGACAAAGGTTTTTTTCATAAGGTGAAAAATTTCTTTTAGAAAGTCATTATTTGAGATTAAATTGTATTTCGAAGATTGTCTAAATAGTTTAGTGATGGTTTTTGCGGAAGCAACTATTTATTTAAACTAATTTTGTTTTTTATCAGACAAGTAAAAAATAAATTTATATCTTCA
>JANTGP010000074.1 GCA_024762835.1 Bacteroidota bacterium | reverse complement strand
ACGCAAGCAGATTGTTTATTATATCTGTTCCTAAAGGGTTTTCATAGTTTTTCATATACTTCTTCAAATTTCCTTAAATTATCCCGATAGTTCTTCGTAAATTTTCATTGTCTATAAAAAACTATGCAAATCTTGATGCAAATGAATTATTAGAACCCTCCTGAAAAATAATTTCTCCAAAGAATATTGAACTAAAGAAGCTTTTCTTACAAAAAAGCTTCTTTTTTTTTGAAAATTACTTTTATTTCTGCAAACGTTTGCAATAAGTATTTTATCAACTAAAAAAACTCAATTAGTTAATTTCTATACCATTACGCAATTTTATTGTTTTTTTTTTTAACTTTGCAGATAAATTAATTATGTATTAATAAATCTTATTCATAGTGAAACTTTATTTTAAATTAAATCAAAGCTTATTGCTGATAATAGCATTACTTTTTTCGACAGTAATGTTTGGACAAAAACATTCCGTTAGTGGTCATGTTAGCGACTCGTCAACAGGCGAATTATTACCGGGCCTTTCAATTATTGTAAAGGGAACAAAAAGTGGAACAATTACCGATATTAATGGTAAGTACACTATTGAAGCAAGCAATGATGATGTTTTGGTCTTTTCATTTATTGGATATAAATCACAAGAAATAAAGGTAGAAGGCAAACAAATTATTGATGTAAAAATGGAAGTTGAGTCTGAGGTGCTTAACGAATTAATTGTTATCGGTTACGGAACGCAGAAAAAAACTGATAAAACAGGTGCTGTGACAATGGTTACTGCAAAAGAACTAAATACAGGAAGGCTAAGTGACCCTATTCAGGCAATGCAGGGAAAAGTTGCCGGTGTTACTATCACAAAAAAAGGAGGCGACCCCAATGCAGGTTTCTCAGTAAGAATAAGAGGAGCATCAGGCTTTACTTCCAATACCGACCCATTGTATGTTGTAGATGGAATTCCCGGTGTTGACCCCACAACAATTGCACCCGAGGAGATTGCATCCTTTAACGTATTAAAAGATGCATCATCAACAGCAATTTACGGGGCAAGAGGAGCTAATGGAGTTATTATTATTACCACAAAAAATGCAAGTATTAAGAAAGGCCAAAAAGCAAATAGCTTTGAATACAACGGCTATATGTCATATGATAGAGTTTCTAAAAAATTAAACTTTCTTACTGCTGACCAGGTTAGAGATTTCGCTAACACAAATGGAATGACTTTTATTGATAATGGTGCAAATGTAGATTGGCAAGATGAAATTTACAGATCAGGATTAACTCAATCACACAATTTTGCCTTTTCCGGTGCCGATGATAATTCATCCTATCGTGCTTCAATTACCCAAAATAACATCACCGGTGTATTGAAAGGCTCAGCCAAAAAACGCACAATCGGAAGACTAAATATTACTCAAAAAGCTCTCGATAATCGCCTTACGCTTCAGGCACGAATCTCAGGAACAATAGAAAAGAACGATTATGTAAATTATGGTGGCGGAATGAATCCGAGTAATATTATCTATCAGGCTTACAGACGAAATCCTGCTGACCCTGTTTATAACGAAGACGGCTCTTTCTACGAAACAGATAAATCATTCCAATATAACAATCCTGTTGCTATTATTGAGCAATTTCAAAACAATCGTGAAGCTAAGCGTTTGTTAAGTAATTTCAGGGCTGATCTTGAAATATTTGACGGATTGACAGCAAGTACAAATATTGGTTACATAAGAGACGACGATGAAAGTTACTATTTCGAGCCTAGAGCATCTTTTGCAAACCAAAGTAACGGGTATGGACGAAGAGGTTATAACAACCACGAATCAAGAATATTAGAAAGTACATTAAACTACACTAAAACATTAAATGATTTACATAATCTCAGTTTAGTTGGAGGTTATGCTTACCAAAAAGATATTTATGATGGTTTCTCCGCTCAAGGAAAAGATGCCTCATCAGATTTTGTTCAATCCAACAATCTACAATCATTATTGACACTTGAACCCGGTGCAATTAATTCTTACAAAAATGAATTTATCTTAATATCATTTTTTGGAAGAGCAATGTACGATTTCAACAAGAAATATTTTGTAACAGCAACAATACGACGTGATGGTTCTTCAAAATTCGGTAAAAACCATGAATGGGGATGGTTCCCATCAGCCTCTTTAGGTTGGAATCTTTTGGAAGAAGACTTCATGCAAGATGTAAAACTTTTCGACCAATTAAAGCTTAGAGCCGGATATGGATTTACAGGAAACCAAGAGATTCCGGTTTATGTTGATGCAGTTTATTATATGCCTGCCGGTACAGCTATCAACCCGGAAACAGGTGAAACAGTTATTTCATATGAAAATGCAAGCGATGTTAACGCAAACCCAGACCTTAAATGGGAATCAAACAAAGAACTTAATCTTGGTCTTGACTTCGCATTATTTAATAACAGACTTTCCGGTTCTTTTGAATATTACAGGAAAAACACCTATGACTTAATATACAAATACGGTGTTCCTACCCCACCGAACAAAGCCAGATATACTTATGCCAATGTAGGTGTGATAGAGAATAATGGCTTTGAAGCAAACATTATGGCTGTAGTTTACGATAAAAATAATTTTAAATATAAATCAAGTTTTACTTTCTCAACAAACAAACCTAAAACGGTTAAACTATCAGAAGGTATTTATAAAATCGAACAGTTTTACACCAACGAAGTAAATGGTCGTGGTTTAGTAGGAGGTTTAAATAACACACAAATTATTGCCCCGGGATACAGTATCGGGACTTGGTGGATGCCGGAGTATGCAGGTATTTCTTCTGATGGACAATTTTTATTTTATACCGAATCAGG
This sequence comes from Bacteroidota bacterium, assembly GCA_024762835.1. Lineage (GTDB taxonomy): Bacteria > Bacteroidota > Bacteroidia > Bacteroidales > M50B96 > JANTGP01. The sequence continues at coordinate 10,986 of JANTGP010000074.1, read as the reverse complement.
AGGTGTAACCAGAGATGTAGAATTAGCAGAACTAAGGGATGTCGGAAATGCCCAACCAAAATTTCAATTCGGTTGGTCTAACTCATTCAATTTTGGTGATAATTTTGATGCAGCCATAAACTTAAGAGCTATTTATGGTTATCAAATAATGAATGTCACAAAGATGGTATTCGGAAACCCACTTGACCTTCCAACATTAAATGTTTTAGAATCAGCTCTTGACGAATGGGACAGAGGACTAAGAGACAACCCCACAATAAGCAGCTATTACCTTGAAGACGCATCCTTCCTAAAAATTGATAATATCTCCTTAGGTTACAACTTCGACATGTCGAATAATAAATATTTTAGTCAACTAAGATTTTATGTTGCAGCAAATAACATTTATACATTTACTAAATATTCGGGCTTAGACCCTGAATTGAGTTACAATGGCAGTGGTTTGGAATTTGGTTTAGACATGTACGATGTTTATCCTAAAACCAGAACTATAACATTTGGTGTAAACGCAAAATTTTAAAAATTTATCAGCATGAAAAATATTAAATATATAATATCAGTTTTTATTCTTTCCATTGTTGTACTTGCATCTTGTACAAAACTTGATGAAACAATTTATGATAAGATTCCTGAAGACATGTTTCCTGAGAATGAATCTCAAGCAGCACTTAATGTCGTTCCAACATATCAAGCACTTGCCCCATTAATGGATGATGGTGGCTGGTGGCTTTGGGCACAAGAAGTAACAAGTGACGAAATTGTTTTTCCTGTTCGTTTGACAGACTGGGAAGATGGTGGCAAATGGAAAGTTCTTCACACACATACTTGGGACAACAACACCACTGCTGTTAATAGTATGTGGTCGCATTTTTACGATGGTGTATTCGAAGCAAATAAAGCTATTGACCTGCTCCCCGAAACAAATGATATTGCAACTCTTACGGTTAAAGCAAAGTTAAAAGCAATGAGAGCTCTTTATTATTACTTTTTAATTGATAATTATGGCGATGTCCCATTTGTTACTTCCTTTTTAGAAGCTCCAGAGCAACCTGAAAAAGAAGATAGAGCTGTAATCTTTAATGCTATTGTAAAAGATCTTGAAGATAATGTACAGTATTTACCTGCCGCTACAAATAATTTTGCAGTCTCAAAAGGAATGGCATATACCTTATTGGCAAAACTATATTTGAATTCTGAAGTTTATACCGGAATAGCTCAATGGGAAAAGGCTGAATTATTTTGCGATAGCGTAATGCAATTAAGCTACTCACTTGAAAATAATCCTTTAGACCCATTCCTTGCCCACAACGAAAACTCCTATGAGAATATTTTTACAGTTCCTTTTGACGAGGCTGATTTAAAAGGACTTAGAATACACATGAGAACACTGCATTATTTAAGCAACCAAACATATGATATGACAGTTGGACCATGGAACGGTTTTGCAGTTACCGAGCAGCATTACAATACATATGCTGATAATGATTTAAGAAAAGCAGGATTTTTAGTTGGCACACAATATTCAAGCGACGGTACAGTTTTATACGATGAAACAGCAGAAGACACTCTTTCATTTGATCCTCATATTCCTGCTTTGGTTATTGATGCTTCATATACCTTTACCCAAATAAGGATGTCGGGAGCAAGAGTAGTTAAATTTGAAGTTGAAATGGGTGCACAAGAAAATATGAATAATGATTTTCCTATTTTCAGATATGCTGATGTATTATTAATGAAAGCAGAAGCAATAATAAGACAAGGTGGAAATGGTGACGAGTATGTTAACATGATTAGAGAAAGAGCGGGACTTGCAGACTGGAACAATGTTGACTTAGATATGTTATTAGCAGAGAGAGGACGTGAAATGTTTATGGAAGGAAAAAGAAGACAGGACTTAATCCGTTTTGGAAAATTTAATGATGCATGGTGGGAAAAGCCGGCCTCAACACCTGATAAGAAAACATTTCCAATACCACAATGGGCTATTGACGCTAATCCGAATTTAGCAAATTAACTAAATTAAATATTTATTATAAACACAAACAGAGTTTTACATTTATTAAATTTAAATTATTATGAAAAAGAACATTTTTAAATTATCTTGGCTACTTATTTTAGCCGTATTTGCATTGTCATCATGTAATGACGATACAGATGATCCACCTCCAACCGTAATTGAGGACGGTTTGTACTTAAAAGGTGCTGCAACCGCTTTAACAGACTATGATGTTAAAGGTTTATTTACTGTTACAAGAAATGAAGTAACACAAGAAGACAGAGCAAGCTTGTATGAAATCTATGTAGCTGTAAAAGCTGGTGCTGATGGTTTTAACATTGTTAGCGTTGATGGTGGAACACCAACTTTTTATGGTCCTGGTGCTGACTTTGCTGATGTAACAAATGGTACAAATGATGAACCTTCTGTTACTTTCCAACGTGGTTCGTATGACGAAACAGAAACTGTATTTACAGTTCCTAATGACGGTTTATACCATGTTATTATAGACACAGAATTACACAAAGTTGTAATTGTTCCAGTTCAATATTGGGGATTAATTGGTGCTGCTACACCAGGTGGATGGAGTACTGACACTCAACTACCTGCCGGTGCATTCGATTTAAACTCAATGACATTTGAGGTAACTGATGTTGCTATGACAAACGCTGATTTCAAATTCCGTTATTCAAGTGGTTGGAAAGTTGAAATTGATACTGTATTAGACCTTGGCGGTGGTGTTGTTGGTGTAAAAGTAAACACTAATTTTGGTGGTTCAGTTGATGATCTAGTTCCAGGTGGTGATAATATTGCAAACTCAGTTCCCGGTTATTATACCGCTACAATGGTTTGGACACTTGGTGAAGGTTACACTGCTACAATGACAAAAACAGGTGACTTACCAACAACAGACTATACAAATGTTGCTTTAGGTTTAACAGGTGACGGTGTACTTGATGCCGGTGTTGCTGTAGGTTGGGGTCCAATAATGGGCGAACAAACTCCTGCTGTTGACGGTACTAATTTTACATGGACATGGAATAATGTTGAAGTAACAACAGCCGGTTCATTTAAAATTAAAGACAATGATCCTAACTGGGCAGGTGTTGTAATTGGATATCCTCAAGTTACAATGGCTGGTACTTCAACTGCTGACTTCGACACAAATGGTGACGGAAACTTTGTACCTCTTGCTGATGGAAACTATAACATTGTTTTATTAATTGATGCTTCAACTGAGACTTATACTGTAACAGTTGATCCTGCTACTAAATAGAAAATATATTTATAAAAAAAGGCATGCTTATCGCATGCCTTTTTTTTTACCCCTCTTGTCTTCAATAATCTATTTAACTAATAAAAATAATGAGACAAAAACCACAACTTAGTTTCTGGCAAATTTGGAATATGAGTTTTGGATTTTTAGGAATCCAATTTGGCTTTGCATTACAAAACGGAAACGTAAGTCGTATCTTTGAAACACTTGGAGCTAAGATTGATGAAATTCCAATACTTTGGATTGCTGCACCGGTTACAGGACTTATTATACAGCCGATAATTGGATATATGAGTGATAAGACATGGGGTAAACTTGGGCGTAGACGTCCATACTTCCTCACTGGAGCAATACTGGCATCAATTGCTCTTTTTATAATGCCGAACTCGCCTTTACTCTGGATTGCCGCCGGAATGTTATGGATAATGGATGCATCAATAAATGTCTCTATGGAACCTTTCAGAGCTTTTGTTGGCGATATGCTTTCTGACGAACAAAGGACAAAAGGTTTTGCCATGCAAAGTTTTTTCATCGGTATCGGTGCTTTTGTAGCCTCTTGGCTACCCTATATTTTTACAAATATTCTTAAAATACCGAATACTGCAGCTGAGGGAATAATTCCTCTTTCGGTTAAATATTCTTTTTACGCAGGTGGAGGAGTATTTATTTTAGCAGTTTTATGGACAGTTATTAAAACTAAAGAATATTCGCCTGATGAATTGCTTGAGTTTGAGAACACAAAAAAATCAGACAACAAGCATATTACAACAAGACAAAAAACAGATTATAAAAATTTTATAAGTAAATTTATTAAAAGCGGTGGAATATGGACTATTGCAGGTCTAATTACCGGATTTATTATTTATCAATTTCAACTTGAAAAAGAATTATATATTCTCTCAGGCGGCATATTCGGCTTTGGTATAATTCAACTTTTATCTGCTTTTTTAATTAAAAAAGATAAAACAAAGAATGGACTTATAAGTATTATTACAGACCTATTCCAATTACCAAAAACAATGATTCAATTGGCTTTTGTACAGTTTTTCTCATGGTTTGCATTATTTGCCATGTGGATATACTCAACATCTGCCGTAACAAGTCACATTTATCACACAAGCGATACTCAATCGCAAATATATAATGATGCAGCAGACTGGGTGAGCGGTATGTTTGGATATTACAATTTATTTGCCGCTGCTTTTGCATTTATAATACCGGTAATTGCAAAATATACAAACCGTAAGATTACTCACATGTTATCACTCATTGCTGGTGGTGTTGGACTTGCTTCTTTTTACATTATCAAAGACCCTGCAATGCTAATATGGTCAATGGTAGGAATTGGAATTGCCTGGGCAAGTATTTTATCAATGCCATATGCAATATTAACAGGAGCACTCCCTCAAAACAAAATGGGTGTTTACATGGGAATCTTTAACTTTTTTATTGTAATACCTCAAATCTTAGCTGCAAGTATACTTGGTTTTCTAACTAAACATTTATTTAATGAGCAAGCTATTTATGCAATTGTTCTAGGTGGAATATCTATGATATTTGCGGCAATACTTACACTTTTTGTAACTGACAAATAATATAAACTTTATCCCGTATTTTTAATTATGAATTTCGATCGCAGTTCAGGAATTTTACTTCATCCAACATCTTTACCCGGTAAATATGGAATCGGTTCTCTTGGGAAAGAAGCTTTTGCATTTATTGATTTTCTTGCGGAAGCAAAACAAAAGCTATGGCAGATTTTGCCTTTAGGCCCAACCGGATATGGAGATTCTCCTTATCAATGTTTCTCTGCTATTGCAGGAAATCCAATACTAATTGATCTTGATATTTTACTTCAGGATGGATGGCTGAAAAAATCTAACCTTTCAAATACCCCTTCATTTTCTGACGAACAAACAGATTACCCCAATGTAATTGAGTTTAAAACTAAATTACTTAAAACTGCCTTTGTCACTTTTAACAAAACAGCCGGCAAAGAGCAAGTTGATGACTTCCTAGATTTCTGTTCTAACAATGGGGAATGGCTTGACGATTACTCTCTCTTCATGTCATTAAAAGAAAAACACAACTTAAGCTCATGGTTTGAATGGGAAGAAGAATATAGGAATAGAGACAGCAAATCTTTATCTAAATTTATCTCGGGCAATAAGAAAGAAATAGAATTTCAAAAGTTTATTCAATACCTCTTTTTTAATCAATGGTTGGATGTAAGGAAATATGCCAATAATAAAGGTATAAAAATAATTGGAGATATCCCGATTTATATCTCTGCCGATAGTGTCGAGACATGGACAAATTCGGAGATTTTCCTTTTTGATGAGAAAAAGAATCCAATTGAAGTTGCAGGTGTACCCCCCGATTACTTTAGCGAAACAGGTCAACTTTGGGGTAACCCTATTTATAATTGGGAAATACATAAGAAAACTGACTTTGCCTGGTGGAAACAACGAATACAAGCCAACTTAAAACTTTATGACATTGTAAGAATTGATCATTTTCGCGGATTTTCAGAGTTTTGGGCAATTCCTTTTGGCGAAGAAACAGCAATAAACGGAAAGTGGAAAGCCTGTCCGGGCAAAGAGCTATTTATTTCTCTAAAAAATGAATTTGGTGATTTGCCAATAATAGCTGAAGACTTAGGGCTTATTACTGACGATGTAATTGATCTTCGCGACAGCTTTTCTTTCCCCGGAATGAAAATTCTTCAATTTGCTTTTGACTCTAATGAACAGAATGATTATCTTCCACACACTTACGAGAAAAATTTTGCCGTATACACCGGTACTCATGATAATGATACAAGCCTTGGATGGTTTGAATCTATAAGTGAAGATGATAGAAAAGAAGTAAATGATTACCTTTGTAAAAATGGTGAAAATATATGTTGGGCTTTTATACGCTTAGCTCATTCATCAGTAGCAAATTTATCCATTATTCCATTGCAAGACCTTATGGAAAAAGGAACTGAAGGCCGAATGAACATCCCTGGAACAACAGAAGGGAATTGGAAATGGCGATTCAAAAAAGAAGAATTAACAAGCGAAATATCAAATAAGATATCACATCTTACGAAAATATACGGACGCTAATTTACATGTCAAAACATGGAAAGAGCAACTAATAAATCAATTAAACAAAAGATTGTATTTGCCGGAATACATTTTATTTCAATTGTAGTTGCATTTTGGATAATATTTTTAAACGGTCAAAACTTAATCGCCGGTATTTTTGGGCAAGCAACAATCGCTAATTCGGATTTAACAAAGATTATAATTTTCATTTGTGCTTTAGTTTATTTTGTACGGCATATTATTGCACTTTTCTTTTTTATAAAAAGAGAGGTAGCATGGGGCGAAGCAATAGGGGTTGGATTTTTTATTGCTGTGTTTCAAATATTATTTGCAATACTAGCAATATACAACAAGGAAAAGCTTTACACTTATGATTGGGTATTGCTTCTCATCTATTTCTTTGGCTCATTTCTTAATACTTTTTCAGAATTACGAAGAATGATCTGGAAAAAAGATCAGGCCAATAAAGGTAAATTATACACCCAAGGTCTGTTTAAATACTCAATGCATATCAATTATTTTGGTGACACGGTTCTTTTTACAGCCTTTGCATTATTAACAGGTAGTTTCTGGGCTTTATCAGTGCCGATTTTAATCACTCTCGGCTTTATCTTTTATCATATTCCCGAGCTTGATAATTATTTAAGGAATAAATACAATGAACAGTTTACCATCTACGAAAACAAAACAAAGAAATTCATCCCCTGGCTTTACTAATATTTACTGATTTATTCAGGTAATAAATATTTTTCATTCGTAATGTAAAAAATTTACTTTTGATGCAAAATATTTAAAGATGCTGTTTAACTCATTTACTTTTGTAATATTTTTCTTGATAACATATTCTCTCTATCTGGTATTCAGAAAAAACCTCAAATTACAGAATATACTTATCTTAATCTCAAGCTATATCTTTTATGGATTCTGGGATTGGCGATTTCTTTTTCTCATAGCTTTATCAACAATTATTGATTTTAGTATTGGACAAAGATTAGAAAATACAAATGATAGAAAGAAACGAAAACAATTACTTTCTGTTTCAATAATAGCTAATCTCTCTATACTTGGTTTTTTCAAATATTTTAATTTCTTCACTCACTCATTTACACAATTACTTCATATTTTCGGGTTTAACCCCGACCCTATCACTCTAAATATTATTCTACCGGTTGGGATTTCTTTTTATACATTCCAAACCATGAGTTACACAATTGATGTATACAGAAAGAAGTTAAAAGCAACTGACAAATTACTCAATTTTGCTGTGTTTGTGTCTTTCTTCCCACAATTAGTTGCCGGCCCCATTGAAAGAGCAATAAATCTACTGCCCCAAGTCGCTAAAAAAAGAGTAATAAATAAAGAAATGATTAGTGCAGGAGTATTTCTTATCCTTTGGGGATTCTTCAAGAAAGTTGTAATTGCTGATAATACCGCTGTTATAACAAATAGTATTTTTAATAATTACAGCAGCTTCCATGACATCGACCTGTTAATCGGGGTATTAGCATTTACATTTCAGATATATGGTGACTTCTCCGGCTATTCAGATATTGCCCGAGGAATTTCAAAACTAATGGGTTTTGAGTTAATGGTGAATTTCCGATTACCCTATTTTGCAATTAATCCAAGCGATTTCTGGAATCGTTGGCACATTTCGCTCTCGAGCTGGCTACGTGATTATTTATACTTTCCTCTAGGAGGAAACAGAAATGGGATGTACAAAACTTATAGAAATTTGTTTTTAACGATGCTGCTTGGCGGACTATGGCATGGTGCCGCATGGACATTTGTTATTTGGGGAATATACCATGGTATAATACTAATTTCTTATAGACTCGTTGAACACAAAAACTTAAAATCATATTCACAAAATAGTAGAACATCATCAGCAATAATGATTCTAATAATGTTTATTCTTACAATTTTTGGTTGGCTAATATTCAGGGCAGAATCTGCCGAACAAATATGGTATTTTATATCAAATTTTAGTTTCAACTTTACATCTAAATCAAGTGACCTATTGTATAGTTTACTATTCTTTATTACACCTCTTGTCATTGTTCAGATTTTTCAGCATATAAAAAAAGACCTCTTAGTAATTTTAAAAATGCCTGATTACTTAATTGCTTTTTTCTATGCATTCTTATTGATATGGATAACAGTATACGGAACCAGAGAATCAACAGAGTTTATTTACTTTCAATTTTAAATTATGCCAAAGTCGATTTTACCTGAAGAAAATACAACGACAATTAAAAAGATAAATTTTGTCTGTATAATACTTATTACATTAATTATTTTTCTGCTTTTTAACTTTATAGCCTACTTCTACCTAAATAGTTACACTAGTAATGAAGGATACTTTATTGTATCGAAGAAGTGGGAACTCGTTCGAAAAACAAAGAAAAAAGTTAAATGGCTGATTGTTGGCGATTCGTCAGGAAATCAAGGTGTGTCAACAGATATGTTTGAAAATGAATTTGGCGGTGATGCTTATAATGTTTGTACTCTGGGAGACAATACTTGTATGATTGACTCATGGATGCTTGACTATTGGATAAGAAAGAATGGAGCACCCGAAAATATCCTAATGGTTCATGTTTATGATGTTTGGCCTAGAAGCGGAAATGCATACATGTTTAGTCAAAACCCGCTGGCATTAGCTTTTTCAATGAATTTAAAACCTGAGGTATTTTCATTATCAAAAAAAACGGATCTTTTATTTAAGAAATACTTTGCCTTGTATTATCAGAACAATAGTTTGGCAAAAATAATTAAACATCCTCATAATCTGTTTCAAGAACATTACAAAATGGAAGCACATGGGTTTATGCCTCATAAAAAACCAAATATCAAGAATGTAAATAAAGACATTAAAGGACATTTTTGGAATTTGCAGAATTATCTAAAAAAGTTTTCAATGTCAGATATTAATAAGGAATCACTTTTAACAATCAAACAGTTGGTAGAAGAAAACAATATAAAGCTATATATTGCAAATAGTCCGATTGCTGAAAATCTTTATTTATCAAAAGAATATCAGAATTATTTTAAGGATATTGAAACATATTTATCAGGTTATTGCAATTCAAGCTCAAACATATTTTATATAAATAATCCACAAATGATTTTTCCGGATAGTCTTATGATAAATGCCGATCATTTAATTGAGAGTGCAGCATTAATATACACCTCCAATCTAATTGACAAGATAAATGTTCTAAACAAATAGTTCAATAATAGCAACTATAGGGAACTTCTATAAATATTCAGATTCATTATCCCTTAACTTTACAAATGGCTCTATGGCTCTATGGTAAATGCCTTGTACATATGCTATTGCCATGCCGTAATTTGTAACCGGCAATCCTGCATCAATTGCAGGCTTTAATCTATTATGAAGTTGCTTACGTGTAATCATACATCCGCCACACTGCACAAGCAGAGAATAATCTTTTATATCTCGTTTAACTTTATCCAGACCTGAAACAGTATCATATTTTAATTTTTTACCTGTAAAAGCTGTCATCCAGCGTGGGATTTTTACCCGCCCAATATCATCGCAGGAAACATGATGTGAGCAAGATTCCAGAATTAAGATTCTGTCGCCATCTTTTAGTTCCGATATTTTTGGTGTTCCCTGAATATAATTCTCAAAATCGCCTTTATGACGGGCAAGAACAATACTGAAACTTGTTAAAGGAATATCTCTTGGAATCATTGCATCAGCTTTGTTAAAAATCTGACTATCGGTAATGGCAAGCTTTGGTTTTATATTAGTTTTCCGCAGGAACCCATCCACCTCCCTTTCCTTTAAAACAATGGCAACCGCATCATTATCTAAAACATCACGGATTACCTGCACCTGAGGCAATATTAATCTACCTGCCGGAGCTTCTGCATCAATGGGAGTTATTAACAAAACAATATCTCCATACGAAAGCAAATCGCCTACAAGAGTAGTTGATTTATACGATGATTCGGGAATATTTTTTTTTATCAAATCAACCAACTGTTGGATATTTGAAGGCTCTTTTGTAGAAAAAGAAAGTATATCAGATTTTGGATATTGCTGTCTGATTTTATCTATTGATTCCTCTTTTAAATCATATAAATCCGCCTTATTATGGATAATTATAATAGGCAGGTTTAATTTCTTAAATTCTGCTATTACCTCTTTTTCAAATTTTCCAAAAATATTATTAGAAATAATTAATATTGCTAAATCGATAATTTGTATTGATTCCAAAGTCTTATTAATACGCTTATCTCCCAAACTGCTGTCATCGTCAATACCTGCCGTATCTACAAAAACGACAGGTCCAAAATCAGATATCTCAAATGATTTTTTAACCGGGTCAGTTGTTGTTCCGGCAAAATCAGATACAATAGCTATGTCCTGGCCTGCCAAAACATTTATAAGCGAACTTTTTCCCATGTTACGCCTTCCGTAAATTCCAATATGAGGTTTCGATTCTTTTCCTTTATTCATTATTTTCAACAGCTTAAAAAAATAAGTAATTATTTAAGGGGACTTCTAAAAATTCATTTCTTTCAAGAAACAAAATATAACAAATAAGATGCAACTAATATTTTTTTATAATAGCGAGCTATATTAAATA
>JANTGP010000073.1 GCA_024762835.1 Bacteroidota bacterium | reverse complement strand
TGTTTTACTTCATCTAATGTCATAATAAATTATACTTATTTAATTATTTAAAATGATTATTTATAATATTCCGAGTTTTAAAACTCTTGAAGCAAATTATTTTTATAAGCATTGTATGCTTGTTTAATTGTAAAGTCTCCTGCTCCAATAAAAATTTTAATACCTGCTTTATTTAATACAGTACCTGCATTGCCTCCCGGACCATTACCAGTTATTAATATATTTGGATCAGATTCAAACAATTTTTGAGCAGTTTTCGGCCCTGCTCCATGAGCTTCATTTTCAATATCTCGATTATCATACACATCAAAATTGTCACTATCTTCGTCATATACAATAATATACTCGGTTCTGCCAAAGCGTGGGTCTATTGGCGAATTCCAATTATTCCCTTTTGCAGTAAATGCTATTTTCATAATTATATTTTAATGTTTATTTTATGATTAATTATTATCTAAAAAAACTTCTTTAATCTGCTCTTTCAATTCACCAAATCTATTTTTGTCGCAGTGATTTGAATATATTCCGATTAGGTTCTCTACCCGTCCTTTAACAAAAAGATAAACCAGATAAGTATCGAATAAATGGAAATTACAACTATTCTTAATTTGTTCCATCCCTTTTGTAAATCTATCAAACTCAATTGAATTGGGAATGCTAAAGAAAAAACGCTCAGGCACTAAGCTATCTTGATATACTCCTTCTTCGATTTCAATAAATTCGGTATATTTTTTAAAGTACAATTCGCTTTTGTATTCCTTTATTCTCTTATCAGCCATTAATTTAAATCCCATCTTTTCTAGTTCTTCAATAACCAGAGGAATATGATTTATGTCTTTTGTATTAATTCGTATTGCCTGATGATATTCATTATTAAGAGTCATCTGTCCCGGCGAAATATGTAACGAAAGATTGAACAGATCATGTAATCTTGCTAAATTGCGTATTACAATATCTTGAAAACAATTAACCTTATTCTTTATTGGTAAGTATAAATGCCAATCGTAAATATGCTTGTTGGGAGGAAAATTTCCTTTGGCATAATAGTTTGGGTTAGGGTCTGATTCAAGTATCAGACAATTTATATCTTTACTAATAGGAGAACGTGCAACTATTTGATTAAAAGTGAAACAAGCAAATCCCGACATTTTAATATTTTCCATAATATTTTATTTTAAATGTTTGTTATATGTGTTTATAGCGTTAAAAGATAAGCTTAGTTATTTTAATCGGTAATGTGTTTATTCTCTAATCTTTTAACAAAATATTTTACAGCTAAATAGCTTAAATAAATGAGTACCGGCCATGTAAATAGTGTTATTATTTCGTTTATCATTTTTTTATTGTTTATAGATTAATACATATGAGAGTCATTCTCAACTTCTTGTTTAGTTATTGCTTTACTATCCATTTTTTTCCAAGCATACCAAATATAAGCTATAACAAATGGCACCATTAGCGACACATAGCTCATTGCTGTTAAGGTATAATGGCTCGATGAACTATTCTCTATTGTGATAGATGATTGAAAATCAAAACTTGAAGGATAATAAGCGGTATTATTAAAACCGGCTATAAAAAATAGAGCTAGTACGGTAAAAACAATTCCAATACCTGTAAACCAAATGCCATTTTTTGAGTCTTTAAATAAAGCTTTAAATATTCCGAATAAAACCAAAACAACCCCTACCAAGAATAATATTAACACTATAGGCATATCGATTAGGTTGTGAAAATATTTAAATGGCTGCATAAATACTTCTTTGGTATCAGGATTTACGGCAAAACCGTCAATCATCAATATTCTTACTATAAAGAATAAGAAAAATACCAAAAATAATATCGTGTTCGATTTCAATGATTTTTTACTTCTTTTAAGAATATTGGTATCGTCAATATTATTCATAAAATAAAGATTTGCAGTCAACCTTGATAAAAAGAATATTGCTAAACCCAATGAAAGATTTGTAAATAAAGCTAGTTGATTAGTATCCCAAAGGGCTTCTAAGCCATGAGTTGGTGTTTCCCAAACAGAAATAATAGGCATATTTCCTGAGCTTAAATCAACTAATCGCATTTTGTCAATCGAAAACGACGAACCTGTAAAAAATGTTGCAACAGCAGCACCTAAGAGTACGGTTGCAAGCAAGCCATTAATAAATAGGAAGTTATCGTAAGTTTTTTGTCCTAAAAAATTATTGGCTTTCGAGCGATATTCGTATGAAACAGCTTGTAAAATAAAAGCAAATAATATGATCATCCAAACCCAATAAGCACCCCCAAAACTAGTAGAGTAAAACAAAGGGAAGGATGCGAAAAATGCACCTCCGAAAGTTACTAAGGTTGTAAAAGTTAATTCCCATTTTCGACCTAAGGAATTGACTATCATTTTTCTTTCAGTTTCTGTTTTACCTAATTTGTAAATCATAGTTTGTCCACCTTGAACAAACAGCAAGAAAACTAAAGATGAACCAAGGATAGATATGATTACCCACCAGTATTCTTGCAATTGTAATAATGATAAATTTTCAAACATAGTAATATCCTCCTTAATTATTAGTTAATGATTCCGGTCCACTTTTTATCTGCGTAAGCATAATTTTTATTTCTGCAATTAACAATGCAGTAAAAACTATTAAGAAGGCAAAGAATGTTATAACAACATTGCTCGATGATATTTTAGAAACAGCAGCAATAGTTGGCATTAGATCTTGAATTACCCATGGTTGACGACCAACTTCAGCCACTATCCAACCCGCCTCTTGTGCAATATAAGCTAACGGAATGGTCCAGACAGCAATTTTAAGCCACACAGCTTTATCTTGAATTTTATTTTTTAGAGTGAAGTATAACATTATTATGAAAAATAATATGAAATAAGTGCCTAAGCCAACCATTATATGAAAAGCATAAAAACTTAACTTAACAGGTGGTATCAATTCGTGTGGGTCGTGTCCATAATAATACCCATAGCCAAAATAATTAAAGTTGTCCTTAAAAGTTTTTAATTGATTTGCTGCCTCTTCCGTGCTTCCGGATTTTTTAGCATTTTTATAGGCAGCAAGAGCATCAATAGATATTTTCCCTTTGTCAATTTTTTCCTGGTATGATATAATTCCATGCTCCGGATCACCATGAACTAATTCATGGATACCCGGTACATAGGCATTCAAATTGCCAAAAGCAAGTAATGATAAGCCGCCTGGGATTGGTAAATCGACAATAAAATCTTCTTCATTTTTATTGTTTTCTGTTTGCTCTAAAATTCCCATGGCAACAAGAGGGGCATTTGTTCCTCCGTGATATAATCCTTCCATAGCAGCTAATTTCATTGGCTGATGCTTAGCAACTTGTTTTGCTGATCCATCGCCGGTAAAAGCAAGATATAATGATGCAATCAATCCGAATGTGGCAGCAACAGTAATACTTCTTTTACTGAAATTAATTTCTCTTTTCCTAAGTATAAACCAGGCAGAAATGCCAATTACAAATATAGAAGCTAAAACATAACCTGATGTAACAGTATGCAAAAACTTATTTATGGCCACGGGTGAGAATAATACTTCCCAGAAATCATGCATTTCATTTCTTGCAGTATCAGGGTTAAATTGCATACCAGCAGGGAACTGCATCCAACCATTAGCGACTAAAATCCAAAGTGCCGATAAGTTTGAGCCAATTGCAACTAACCACGATGAAAGTAAATGAACTTTTTTGCTCACTTTGTTCCAGCCAAAGAACATTATAGCAATAAATGTACTTTCCATAAAGAAAGCCATAATGCCCTCAATAGCTAAGGGAGCACCAAAAATGTCGCCCACAAACCAAGAATAATTACTCCAGTTCGTGCCAAACTCAAATTCAAGAATTATACCTGTTGCAACCCCAATTGCGAAATTAATTCCGAAAAGAGTCATCCAAAATTTGGTAATTCTTTTCCATTCTGAATTGCCGGTTTTTACATAAATGCTTTCCATTATTGCTATAATAAAGGAAAGACCTAAAGTCAATGGCACAAATATCCAATGATATAGTGCTGTAAGAGCAAATTGTGCTCTCGACCAGTCTACTAATGAAAAATCGATGTGTTCCATATTATTTATTATTTAAATTTGTAAGTTGTTCTAATACATAGTCTCCTTTATCCTGTTGTGTTTTTCCTTTAGTTGAAAGAAAATCCTGGAAAAAGAATAATTTTAATATGGCAAACATTATTATTAATTTAATACCAATAATAAGCCATAGCTTTTTACCAACTTTCATTGATAAAAATCCTTCTTTATAAAAATTGAATATCTTTCGTATCATTTCTATATAATTTCTTTTATTTTGTTCCAAGCATTTTGTATTATCTCAGCTAAAACACTTTCGTCAAATTCAACAATAGTTTTTCCTAAAGTCATTGCTTTTGTAAAGTCCTCATTGTAAGGAATACTTGCAAGATGAACAATACTTTCTTTTTTTAGATATTCAAGTATCTCATCTGTTTGTGGCTGATTTATATCGTACTTATTAATAATGCATGCAGCTCTTATTTTAAACTTCTTTACCAATTCGTAGATTCGTTTCAGATCGTGCAACCCTGATATGCTTGGCTCTGTAACCAAAACTACAAAATTGGCACCTGATAGTGAAGATACGACAGGGCAACCAATTCCGGGTGAGCCATCAACCAAAACATACTTTTTACTTTTTGCTTTTGCAAGACTTTTGGCTTCGTTCTTTACTTTTGCAACAAGTTTCCCGGAGTTGTCGGCACCAATTCCCAAACGGGCATGAACCATACTTGTACCGGTTTTTATATTGGATATAAACCATTTGCCAACATTTAGACTTTCGTTAGTAATTGCATTTACAGGACAAATACGTGCACAATAGCCACAACCCTCGCAACTAAGTGCATCAACAATATATTTTCCATCAATAATAGGTATTGCATCAAATCGACAAACATTGGCACAGTCACCGCATTTTATACATTCATCTTGGTTAATAATAGCTAACTCACCACTATAAAAGTCTTCTGATTGCTCAAAATCCGGCTCTAATAACAAATGCATATCAGCTGCATCCACATCACAATCGGCTACAATAACATCTTTGCCGCCAAGAAATGAAAACGATGCAGTTATTGATGTTTTACCCGTTCCGCCTTTTCCGGATATTATAACTATTTCCTTCATCTCTAAATGTTCTTATTAATTGAAAGAAAGTTTAAAATCTTCTCGAGTTCATTTCTGAATTCGGGAACTTTTTCGTAAATGAGCTCTCCATAAGAATATAATTCTGCTATTTTCCGACTATTAGGAATTTTAGAAAGTATTGGAATATTTTCTTCGTTACAGTAATTATATACATCATTATTTCCAATACCATGACGATTAATAACAACACCGAATTTCTTTTTCAACTGTCTAACTGTATCAATAGCCAGTTTTAAATCATGAAAACCAAATGGCGTAGGTTCAGTAACTAGAATTACAAAATCTGCATCACGTGTTGCTTCAATTACCGGACATGATGTTCCAGGTGGCGAATCATATATTTTGACATTTGTATCCCTGAAGTGTTGCTCAACATAGCTTATTGTTTGTTTAATAAGTTGAGTAGCTTGCTCTTGTCCAATATCCAATCTGCTTTCAACAAAGTTAAGATTATCTTTTTTGAAATACTTTATTTCGCCAATCTTTTGTTTAATCATTGGCAAAGAACCGGTAGGACATAGCTCTGAACAAGCATAACATGAATGACACAATTCGGGGAAAACCATAATATTTGGTCCCAAACGAATAACGGCATGAAAGTTACATACATCCTGACAATTTCCACATAATGAGCAGGTATCTTTGTGCCATTCAGGAATCATCTTAAATTTATCTTCACTACTAAGCAAAGCGGCGTTAATAAATAAACCCGAATTTGGTTCCTCTACATCAAGATCGGCTAATACAACAGGCTGAGTTTGCGCTATGAAATTAGCTAAATTTGTAGACAGTGTTGTTTTTCCTGTTCCGCCTTTTCCACTGGCAATTGCTATTTTCATGTACTTTTTACCTTTGACATTATTTGATTTTGTCCCAAATAACTAAAATTAATGCACCTGATTTTGATTCGAAAGGTCCATGTTCGTCTCCAGGATAGAATATTTGATAAGAGCCGACAGGATATAAAATACCATTACTTGTATATTCTCCTTCAATTACAAAATTCTGCTCTACAGTGATGTGAGAATGAGGGGGCATAAAAAAGTTCTCAGGCAATTTTAATAAGATAGTCTTTCCTTCGTCACCATCTCTGAGAATTTTCTTTTTTGTACCTACAAAATACTCATCAGCATCTACCCAATTTAAATCATCGTACAAATTCATTAGATTCTTCATATTATCCTCCCTTTTTATTTGTTAGTAATTCTTCTCTTATCATTGTGTGTCCACATTTAGGACATTTAATTGTTGTGCATTTAACACCTTGTTGATGGGGGATAGACTCACCACATTTTGTACAAACACATTTTCCGCCTATACCAAATGAGCCTCCTTTGTTTCTTCCACGTCCACCACCTGTTCCTAATCCTTTTCCTTGTCCCAACATTTTCATAAATTTTAAAAATTGTTAAATAAAAAGCAGGCTGTTTCCAGCCTGCTCAACCAAACTTAATCTTCTTTACTTAAATTAGATAATCTTGTCTCTAATTGAGACAAATGATTTTTTAATAACCTAATTTCGGTTTCAAGAATAGATTTTTCTTGTACATCAGTATAATTTTCGTGATAATAAACTGAATTTCTCCCAAGGCAAAAGCCTCTGTTAAACCCATTTCCATGTCTAGAAGCTCTTCCTCGGCCATAATACCTTCTGTTAGCTACAGCTTGATTATCATTACAATTACCAATGCCTCGTCCTGTTAATGGGCCTCTTCCAAGAGGTCCGGTAAAATCTCTACCCGGCATATTTACCTCCTTTTTAATTATTAATAATTCCTATACAAAGATAATGAACATATGTTCATAAAGCAAAATATTTTTGTTAAAATTTGATAATATTTTTAACAAAATTTCAAGAGCTCATTTCTATATTATTTTTTAAAGAGAAAAGAATTGTTACTATTCAGTAGCAAAAAATACTGACCGATTATGCAGTTGTTTATCAGTCTATTACCAGCTAACTGATGAATCCGATAGCAAACGGATTGATTCATTAAAGCTTTTAATTTATCAATCTGCATTTGATTATTAATGTTCATCACATATTAATACCACAGATTAAATAAGCTTTTCTTGATATTTTGTAAAAAATGCATCTTCCTAATCTGAGGTATTTATTTAATATTTAGCCTTTTTTCAAGCTGTGTATTAACAAAGAATTTAACTTAGATTATTATTAATTCTGATACATCAGAAAAACTATGTATTTTCACACACTTAAAATTTGCAAATATTTATATCGAGGAATGCTCAATAAGTTAATAACGTTTATAGTCTTGCTTTTGCTTTCACAGTTCTTGCATGGTCAATATCTTGAAAAACAAGAGGTAGATGAACATAAAAACGAATATTTGTTCTTTTGGAAGCAAAATTCCGACATGCTAATTAATAAAAACTTATTAGTAAATGATCATTCATCAGATGCAGAAAGTATTGATATTCCGGTGTTTTTTAACTTATCAACCAAGAATTTTGAGCTTTATTCTATAGATAGTTCTATTGTTGAATTTGATAATACAGCTGCTCGTATCCTTTGCTATTTGTCTCAAAATAGCAAGAATTCCTCATTGGTTTTGTCCTTATTCGAGCATTACAAATATGTATTTGAAGATGAAATGAGAAAAAATGATATTCCGGAATCTTTTGCTATTCTTCCATTTGCATTATCATCAATGAACATATGGGCTGAGTCATTAAATGGCGGTAAGGGCTTGTGGCAACTAAAATACTCAGAAGCGAGCTTGTATGGTTTACAGGTTGATTCTATTGTTGATGAACGCATGTCGGTAGAGAAGTCAACAGTAGCCGCAGCAAAAAGATTAAAAAGTCTCTTCAAGCTATATGGTAACTGGCAAGTCTGTTTAACTGCCTATGTTTGCGGAGCAAGCAATGTAAACAATTACCAAAATGATAGTATTCACAATAACCTGCCACAAAATTGTAGTGAAATTGTTTCTGCTTTTGCAGCTTCAAAAATACTGTATGATAACAAATCAGACTTTGGAGTTGATAGTCTTTTTAAAATTAAGAATATAGAATCAGATACTGTGTTGGTTTCACAAAATCTTCACTTTGAGCAAATATCTGAGCTTATGTCAATCTCAATTGATACACTGAGGCAGTTAAACCCTGAGTTTATTAAGGATTATATACCGGCAGGTAATAAACAATATATATTGCGTTTACCTGTAAGTAAAAAATCTAAATTTTACCTTTTAGAAGATAGTCTTTACAATTACAAAAAGAATATTTTTCTATTTACCAATAAGATAGAATCTCCACCATCGCCTAATAAAACTATAGTTGATAGAGCAGTTGTGCCAAAAAATTCAAAGTTGCTATATTATGTTATTAAACAAGGAGATAATCTTGGTTATATCTCGGAATGGTTTAATGTTTCGCAAAGACAATTGAAAGGGTGGAACGGAATTAGTAATCCTAGAAAAATTAGAGCAGGTAAAAAACTAAAAATTTATATTCCCAAAGGAAAGTACTCTTATTATAGTAAGATTAATAATTTAAGCTTTAAAGAGAAACAAGCACTTGTAAGTGGTAAAACTATTAATAAGGCAAAGAAAAAGAACAACAATAATATTATAGGTGGGCAATATTTAATTTATACAATAAGACGAGGAGATTCACCATATAGCATTGCCAAAAAATATCCCGGTGTGAGTGCTGATGACATTATGAAATGGAATAATATTTCAAATCCGTCTAATATTAGACCGGGTGAAAAGTTAAAGATTAAAAAGATTAAGAGATGATTAAACCTGCCCATACATTAGCATTTCTTCTAAGTGTGCTCGCAATTATTGTGTTGGCAATGTTATTCTTATCTGATATAAGTTTAAAGATTGGTAGTTACCAAGCCAAAATACCTGAGTTTAAATCTTTCTTCGTAAAAGATACTATTGAATATGCTGATATTACCAATATTGTGAATAATGCCGAGTTAGTTGATATTGATTCGATACAAAATATTATTGATTCTGCATTAATTAGCATTAATTCTGATAGCAGCGTTATTACTGTAGATTCTATTGGTGTTGATACGGTAGTATTAAATGTTGATTCATTGAAAAAGATGATTCATGCTATAGAATATCCGGATAATAAGAAAAATAGTTTAAATGACTTTTTTTCCGCTTTGTATCATCAAAGCTGGAAGACCAATGTGATAAGAGTTATGCATTTTGGAGATTCGCAAATTGAATGTGACAGGATAACAAGCTATATCAGAAATAAATTGCAAAGCAGATTTATGGGATTTGGCCCTGGCTTACTACCGGCGATACAACCATACGGAAATTTTTTCTCAATTGACCAGATCAATACAGGAGATTGGAAACGCTATACTAGCTTCGGAAAGGTTGATACAAATGTAGTTCATAATAATTTTGGGGCAATGGCGGCTTTTTCCCGTTATGCTCCTTTATATAACGATTCAGTAACTGATAGTACTTATTATACAGCTTCTATCAGGTTTTCAGCTGCCAAAACATCGTATCGAAGAACAAGGAAATTTTCAGAATTGAAGCTATTCTACGGAAACCTTCAAAAAGATGCTTACATAGAACTACTTATTAATAACTTGATTGTTACGAGAGACTCTTTGATTCCAGACAGCCTTTTTTGTGTTTACATGTACAAATCAGATACTCTTATTGATAACATTGAAATTAAGTTTTACGGCTACGACAGTCCGGATATATATGGTATAAGCTTAATTGATACTGTCGGAGTTGAAGTAGATAATATTGCACTTAGAGGAAGTTCAGGAACTTTATTTACAAAGCTTGATTACAATCACTTAGAGTTGATGATGAATGAACTTGACCCTAAATTGGTAATTTTGCAATTTGGTGGAAACGTAATGCCATATATTAATATGGCGAAAGTAAATTCCTTTGGCTATTATTTTGGCAGACAGTTACAAAGATTGAAGAAGATTAAGCCAAATACTTCATTTGTTGTAATTGGACCATCTGATATGTCTGTTAAGAAAGACGATAAATACATAACATATCAAGCTTTAGACTCAGTAAATAATGTATTAAAAAGAGTAAGTATCAAGGCTGGTTTTGCTTATTGGGATATGTACAAGGCAATGGGAGGGCGAAACTCTATGCCATCGTGGGTAAATGCCGATCCGCCTTTGGCATCAAAAGATTATACACATTTTACCACAAAGGGGGCAAAATTGGTGGCTAATATGTTTTATAATGCATTGATGCTTGATTACGACGAATATAGAAAGGAAATAAAAAAGAATGATTAGAAGATTATATATATTAGTAATTATTGTTTGTGCTGCATTATCCAATGCAAAAGCTCAGAATAAAGAGTACCCATTTAGTATCCGGCATTATAATTTCATTAATTACAGTAGCAATAAATTGCAATTTGTTACTGATAGTGAGAACTTTGATATGTTTTATTCCAAACTTTCCAAACTTGTTTTAAATGGACAGGGTCAAATAAATATTGTTCAAATAGGAGGCTCTCATATTCAAGCAGATATTTTTTCGGGAAGGTTAAGAGACAGGTTTCAAAATATTGCCGGTGGTCAAAATGCAGGGAGAGGATTTGTATTTCCTTATAAAATTGCAAAAACCAATAATCCCTCAGCTTATCATTTCAAATATTCGGGTAAATGGATATATTGTAAGAATACCGAAAAGAAAAAAACTTGTAATCTGGGTATTGGAGGTATAAGTGTTTACACTCAGGATACTACAAGCTCTCTAAGACTGTTAATTAATAATGACAGGAAAGCTTATTATTCTTTTAATAAATTTAAGATATTTCACGATGTCGATTCATCTGCATATAAGATACTTATTGATTCTGCTCTTATTAAAAGTAAGTATGTGAACCTTGATGATGCTTATACTGAATATGAATTGAACACTTATGTTGATAGCCTGGATATTAGTTTTGCAAAGTCTGATATAAACCAGAAAGGTTTTAGACTTTATGGTATCTTACTTGAATCAGATAAGTCGGGTATCGTTTTCCATAACATTGGAATAAATGGTGCATCCGTTCCTTCGTTTTTACGCTGTAATTTATTTGAGCAACAACTAAAAGTAATTAAACCTGATTTGGTTATTTTAGGACTCGGAATTAATGATGCATACGGTTTCAAATTTAGTCAGGTGAATTACGAGGAGCATTATGATAGTTTAGTGTCTCGTATTTTAAGTGCTGCACCTAATACGGCAATTTTATATTTAACTAATAATGACAGCTATATACGTCATCGCTATATTAACCGCAACGGACTTAAAGTAGAAGTAAGTATGAAGAAGCTTGCTCAGCGGCAACATGCTGCACTTTGGGATATGTTTGAGGTTATGGGAGGTTTAAATTCGGTAGTGCTATGGAAAAGAGAAGGACTTACTAAAAGAGATAAGATACATTTTACAAAAGAAGGCTATTTGTTAATTGGTGATTTACTTTTTGATGCTATCATGAAATCTTTTGGTAATTACCTAGAGTTGTCTAATAATAAAAGTGAGGACTATAATGGTTTAATAAAACATGAACCATAAAAGACATAAAAGAACATAAAAGAAAAACTTATATGCTACCTTATATGACCTTTTATGGTAAAAGAAATAGAAAGTATTTAATGAACATAGAAGTAAATTTCACTATTAAATAATATAGTATGGAAATAACAAAATTGTATTTAAAGGATTTAGTTTACAAAGTAACAGGGGCAGCAATAGAAGTACACAAAGAATTAGGACCTGGCTTATTAGAAAGCGTTTATCATAAATGTCTTAAAAGAGAATTAACCCTAAGAGGTATAAATTTTAAATCATAACTAATTGTACCAATTGAATATAAAGATATTAATGTTGATGCTAATTTGCGATGTGATTTATTAATTGAGGATATTCTAGTAGTTGAACTAAAATCGATAGAGTACGTATTACCAATACATGAAGCTGTACTATTAACTTATATGAAACTTTTAAACAAGCCAGAAGGAATACTAATTAATTTTAATGTTGTTAACTTATTTAAAGAAGGTCAAAAAACATATGTAAATGAATTGTTTAGAGAATTACCAATGTAATAAATATGATTTACTTAGATAATGAAATCAAAAACATGAACCATAAAAGACATAAAAGAAAAACTTATATGCTACCTTATATGACCTTTTATGGTAAAAAGAAATATGAAAGTACATTTTAACAAGCAATGATAGATTATATAAAAGACATATTGCAATATTCACCTGATTCGCCAATGATATTTACAAAGTTTGAGTTTTGGATATTCTTTGCAATAGTCTTGTTCTTTTATTCTTTTATCTACAAATCAAAACACCGTACAAGCCGGGCTCTTTATTTACTTGTGGTAAGCCTGTTTTTTTACTATAAATCAAGTGGCTTATTCTTTTTCATTCTATTGTTTTCAACCTTTACGGATTATTATATTGGTAAATGGGTTTATAAATCGCAAACCAAGAAAGCCCGACAATTACTTATAAGTTTAAGTGTATTTATTAATCTGAGTGTACTTGCTTATTTCAAGTATGCCTACTTTTTTACTGATAGTTTTAATCAGATGTTTCACACGGATTATGAGGTGATTAATTATCTTGCCCATTGGTCTAACACCTTCTCCGGTTCGCATTTTAGAGTAGATAAAATCCTTTTACCTGTCGGAATATCGTTTTATACATTTCAAACAATCAGCTATTCAATTGATATTTACCGTAAACAACTTAAGCCTGTAAAAAACATAATAGACTTTGGATTCTATGTTTCATTCTTTCCTCAATTAGTTGCCGGACCTATTGTAAGGGCTTCTCATTTTATTCCTCAAATGTATGAAGACTATAAACTGTCGCGAACAGAATTCGGGCTGGCTGTTTTTTGGATATTAAATGGCTTGGTAAAAAAAATGTTTATTGGCGATTACCTTGCAAATAACCTTATTGACAGAGTCTTTATTGACCCATCTCGCTTTTCGGGTATAGAAAATATTCTTGCCGTATTTGGCTACTCTTTACAGGTTTATGTTGATTTCTCGGGTTACACGGATATTGCAATTGGTGTTGCTCTCTTACTAGGTTTCCGGTTGCCAAAAAACTTTAATTCGCCATATAAAGCTCTTAATGTTGGAGATTTTTGGAAGAGATGGCATATATCTTTATCCTCATGGTTAAAAGATTATCTGTATATTCCAATGGGGGGAAACAGGGGAGGCTCACTATTCAGTTATATAAGTCTTACTGTTATTTCAGTTTTTATTATTCTATTATCAGGAATATGGTGGTTAAGCCTGGTATTTATTTTTGTAGCAATAATTTTCTTTTTTCTATCAAAGCAATTCGAAGCTTTTAAAAAAGCTGTTAATACCAATATAAATTTGATGCTTACAATGCTAATTGGCGGATTATGGCATGGTGCAAGTTGGCAATTTGTTCTTTGGGGTGGTTTAAATGGTATTGGTCTAGTGGTCTACAAGTTCTGGAAAAAATATAAATATTCAGAGTGGATTTTCTTTTCAATAATTAATCTAACATTACTAATATTATGGTTGATAAATTTTAATAGCGACAAAGTTATTATTGTGCTTTTCTTTATTCTGAATTCATTCTGGTTATTAAGCTTTATTAGCATGTTGTTGAAAGAGAAATTATCTGTAAACAATTTCTTTATCCGGTTCATAAGCATTGTTCTCACATTTAGTTTTATAAGTTTCACCAGAGTGTTTTTTCGTTCTCAGTCAATGGATGCTGCAAATTCTATTTTAAATCAGGTTGTTAATAATTTGCAACTTAATTTAATTCCAGATATTATTGTTTCTTACCATAAAGTATTACTAATAATGCTAATTGGTTTTGTCTTTCATTGGTTACCCGAAACCTTAAAGGTAAACTATCGACAGTGGTTTGCCGGTTTACCTCACTGGCTGCAAGTAATTATTGTAGGTCTGGTA
>JANTGP010000072.1 GCA_024762835.1 Bacteroidota bacterium | reverse complement strand
GAATGTTAAACAAAAGACCAAGTTTGAAAGAACGAAAAACAATTGCGGAAAGAATAACTGAAAAGATTTTAGGATTTGTAGAAACATTTATAAACGGAATAACAAGACCATAATGAAAGCCAACGCTAAAAGCCATACACATTGCCAAGTCGCTCGAAAAGCCCACCGCCCGAGCCCAAACTTGTCAAAGAGTATGTCTTTTGCCAACGCACCGAGAGAAATAAAAATTGTAGCAAATTTGAAAGATAAATGATTGAAAAAAAAGAATGCCAGTGGGTAACAATGTATATAAGTCATTGGGCGAGTGGTAGTTAAATTGAAGATTGTGAATATAAATAAACAGTGTAGTAAAATGAAAGTTTTGTGCTATAAAGTGCCCAACGCCTCATATACTCACCGTTAGCATTAAGCATAATAAATACGTGTGATTCAAAATATATTTGCACGGACGTGTAAAATGTATTATATTTGCACGTGTAATCTAAAATGTTGAATCATGAATACAAAATTAACATTGACAATTGAGCAATCAATTATTGACAGAGCAAAATCATATGCGAAAGGAAAAGGGCGTAGTTTGTCGGACATAATAGAAAACTACCTTAAAGCCATAACAACGGATCAGATAACTGTTGACGATATTTCCCCTTTGACAAAGTCATTACGTGGAAGTTTTAAAGCACCTGAATCTTTTGATTATAAAAAGGAATTATCAAAAGGATTATCAGAAAAATATATGGCATGAAAAAAATATTGATTGACACAGATGTAATCCTTGACTTTTTCTTCGATAGAAAACCTCATTCAGATAATTCAACAATTATATTAAATCTATGTGAACGTGGACAACTGGAGGGATTTATTACGCCGGTAATAATTAGCAATACTTATTATTTGTTACGTAGGACTGCAAAGCATGAAAAAGTTATTGAAAAAATAAAGTTATTATTGACAATAACACATGTTCTGCAAATGGACAGACTAGTAATTGAAAAGGCACTAAACTCGGAGTTTAAGGACTTTGAAGATGCTTTGCAAAATTTTGCTGCAATAAATTATGGAGAAATAGAAGTTATTGTCACACGTAATATTAAAGACTATAAGAAAAGTGAAATTGGAGTATTATCACCAGAAAGTTTTGTGAAATCATTAAATGCCTAACAACTAAGCATTCGTCTCGCCGATAGGCCAGAGATGAATGCAGTGTTGACTAATCCGGATGCTAGTGTTAAATCAAGTATAAACTTATGCCCGAATACTTGTTCTTTTTCGGTTTTACTTCATCATAAAAAGACTCACCTAGCTATGGTTATGCTTACTTTTTCTAATTTTACAAAATACAAGAAATAACTTTGTTTTAACTGAAACTTTATACTTGACTTAACACTAGTTTTGGCTGAAAGCCAAATATATCTTAGCTTATGGCAAGGTCATAAGTTCTTGTACAAAGCATGTTTACGCCCTGAAAAGGCATGATAAATGTTAGCTTAATACAAAAAAGTATTACCTAACCAAATTCATTTCGTTGATAAGGTGAGTAGCACCTGCAAATTTATCAATCAAAAATAAGCAATACCTAATGTCAAGAGTAATGTTACGGCACATATCGGGGTCGTACATAATATCGCTCATTGTCCCTTCCCAGTTCCTGTCAAAGTTAATTCCAATCAGCTCACCATTTCCGTTTATCACCGGACTACCTGAATTCCCACCGGTTGTATGATTAGTCGCTGTAAAGCATACATGTATTTTACCATCTTCGGCATATTGCCCAAAATCTTTTTTATAGTATAACTGCTTTAGTTTTTCGGGAACTCTATAATCGTATATATCCGGATTATCTTTCTCAATAATACCATCTAAAGTGGTATAGTAATCATAATAGACACCATCACGTGGATAATAATCCTCAACCTGTCCGTAATGAACTCTAAGCGTAAAATTTGCATCGGGATAAAATACTTTGTCCGATTCCATTTCCCTCAATAGTTTTATCCATTGCCGGTCGAGCTTATGAAGCTGATTGTTAAAATCCTGATAAGGTTTTGACAGTTTATTTAAATACAAGTCAACCAAACTATTATAAAGTACAAAAGCAGGGTCTTTCTCTATTTTCTTGTTATTCTTTACCTTATAATTATCAATAAATTTATTCAGCTTCTCCTGATTTATAAAAAATGATTTTGTGTAAAGACTCTCTTCATATTTTGCAAATTTGGCAGCTATCGTATTTCCCTTAAACTTTTTCTCAATTGTTCTAAAAATATCGGGTTGAAACTCTTTTGGTACATTATTATAGTATAAACCAAGAAATACTTTCGAGAATATCTTTCTATCGGTAGGCATATTATAATTCTTAAAGAAAGCATCGGCAGCATTTCTCATTTTTTGTTTAGCCTTTTCAATATCCTCTGTTGTTGAGGTATCGCTTAAATTAGTAAATACCTTAAAGTTTTTTGCAAATCGAATGAGCTCCATCGACCATCCGGCCTCAAAGAAATAATCTATAGCTAATTGATAAGGCTGCATTTCTTCATATATCTTTCTGTAATAATTTAAGATATTACTGTTTTTTTCGCGTCTGTCTTTGTCTTTTGACACCCAATTAAGAAATTCTTTTTCAAGTTGCTCTTTCTTTTCAATAGCATGAAGTCTTTTTAATCCGCGATTTTCACCTATCCATTTTTTCCATGAATTAGATACACGAGCATTTTTTGATGCATACTGAATCCTGACTTTAGGGTCGGCATTCATATCGGCATTCATAATATCCAGGATATTTTCTCTAATATTAATCTTTGCAGGATTGCTTACTTCGGTAATCATTTTTACGGCATAAGATGTTAAATGCTCCTGAGTTCGTCCGGGATAACCGTAAACCATAGTAAAGTCGCCTTTCTTAACACCATTGAGTGATATGGGAAAGAATTTCTTCGGTTTATAGGGTACATTATCAGGTGAATATTCTGCTGGATTATTGTCTTTGTCTGCATAAATACGAAACATAGAAAAATCGCCGGTATGGCGAGGCCACATCCAGTTATCTGTATCGCCGCCAAACTTACCAATTGCCGATGGTGGAGCTCCTACCAGACGAACATCCTTATAAACTTCATTTACAAAAAGGTAATATTCGTTACCTGCAAAAAAAGGTTTAACAACTGCCGTGTAGTGAGTCCCTTCAGTTGCATCGGCTACAATTTGCTTAATGGTTTCAGATATCAGTTCCTGTCTCTTACTTTCTTCCATATCCTCTGTAATACCATTAAGGACTTTATCGGTAACATCAGCCATACTAACAAGAAAAGTTACTGTTAAGCCTTTATTCACCAATTCTTCTTCTTTCGACATTGACCAAAATCCATTTGTAAGATAATCGTGGTCGAGTGAGCTGTGGGATTGAATACTGCCATATCCACAATGATGATTGGTAATAAGTAAACCCTGGTTAGAGATTAACTCGCCGGTGCATCCGCCACCAAATATTACTACTGCATCTTTTAAGCTTGCATGGTTTATGCTAAAAATATCATCGGCACTAAGCTTAAGGCCTTTTGCCTGCATATCAGCATAATTATATTTGTTGAGTAATAAAGGGATCCACATCCCTTCGTCTGCCCTTGCAAAGCTTGTTAACAGTAAGGCAAGTGCAATTGTGGTAATCAGTATTCTTTTTATCATTGTATTAAAATTTTATTTCTGAAAATAAATATAATAAGTTGGAAAATCCAAATCTTACAAACAGGCATGTGTATAAAAAATACTCTAAATCTCAGCGGCATTAACGACCATATATAATATATATTTTAAGGCTAATAATAAGCCATGCGGAAGACTATAAAGTTTCAGTTTTGCTTAAAACCGTTTCAATTCTTCATACAACATTTGAGTGGGTAGTCCCATTACGTTGTAATACGAACCTTCAATTTTCTCAATTCCAATATACCCTATCCATTCTTGTATTCCATACGAACCGGCTTTGTCGTATGGCTGGTATGTATTCAGGTAATAATTAATCTCATCTTGATTTAAATTTTTAAAGAATACATCTGTTTCGGCAAAAAAGGATTTTTGTTTATGTTGTGCCGATAAGCAAACAGCTGTTATTACCCTATGCATATTGCCTGATAGTCGGCTAAGAATACTTGTAGCATCTTCCCTGTCTTTTGGTTTTCCAATAACTTTACCATTTAATAAAACAATAGTATCGGCGGTTATTACAAGATTTCCACTGTCAATCTCATCTTTATAGGCACTAGCCTTTAGTTTAGCCAGGAAAAGTGCAATTTTTTCTTCTTTAATATTTTCAGGATATATTTCTTCAATATCGTTTTTTACAAGTATCTCATATTCAACACCCAACTCTTTAAACAAATTTTGTCTGCGTGGCGATTGTGAAGCCAGAATTACTTTATTATAAATATTTAGATTATTGAAGAACATGTAGGTTAAAATCTGGGAATTTGATTAATAAATAGACTATTAGGGTGTAAGCAATTCCTGAAAACATTATTATTTTCGGATATATCTCAATATGTTTAAAATCATTAGAAGAGTCTGTTTTAGCAAGTTGTATGATTAATAATGCAAATGGTATAAGAATAGCCAATATATAATAAATCAATGTCACTACATCAAACATACGAGTAATAATTAGGTAAAAAGAGCTTGCAATTGTAATAAATGCCAGAAAGTATATCACAGTTTTTGTAGTTTTAACTCCATAAACTATTGGCAAAGTTTTTCTTCTGCTTTCAATATCTCCTTCTTTGTTCGAGATATCTTTTATCAAAACAAGAATCATAGTCATCATAAAAGTAAAAAAAGCAAAGCTGAGTATCCAGATAAAAAGATTCTCAAAATCAATGTTTAGCTGAATTATTCCCGAGTTGTAAGTTTTGCGAAGCAATGGTATTTCAAATAAAGGAACCAGCAATGGAACTAAAGCTACAAAGCCGGCTAATACAAAATTCCCAATCATTAACTTCTTTTTAAAAAAAGTTGAATAATACCATAGCAAGCCGGGAACAATTAAATAAAGTATTGCCAGCTTATATTTCCCGATTTTATAACTTAGGTAAAAGCCTATAATAATTGCTATTCCGTTCAGTAATAAATGAAAAAACATGCTCCATCTTCTGTTTATACCTTTACCGATAACCACTTCGTTGGGGCGGTTTATCATATCGCTCTTTTGGTCGAAATAATCATTAATTACATAAGCGGCAGCGGCAAGCAATGATGTAGACAATACCAAAAGGAAAAAGTCTAAATTATTCATTTGCAACTCGAAACCTTTTAATTGAAGTATTGGTAACATAATAGCATAACGCATAAGGTATTGCACCAGTGCAATTATAAGGAGATTTTGTATGCGTATGAGTTTAAAAAATGTTATCATGCTTTAAATTCAATTATCCTCATTCTTCAATAACTATCCATTTACCCTGAGCTCTCATTACTTGCTCAATGACGTCGCGAACACAACCGTCGCCGCCATTTTTATCAGAAACATATTTTGAAACAGCTTTTATCTCAGGAGCTGCATTTGCAGGACAAGTAGGAAAACCCACACTGTTCATAACTTCAAAATCGGGGATATCATCACCCATATATAATACGCTCTCGGGAGATAGATCGTATTTGTAAATAAAGTCGGTGAAATCATCCATTTTATCGAGTGACTTCAAATAAACATCTGTAACACCCAGCCTGTTAAATCTCACTCTTACACTTTCTGAAAATCCTCCCGAAATAATTCCTATCGGGAATTGTTCCTTAACAGCAAGCTGTATGGCATATCCGTCTTTAATATTCATGCTGCGAAGCATATCACCATTAGGATGAAGATAAACAAAGTTATTTGAGAAAACGCCGTCAACATCAAAGATAAAGGCTTTTACTTGTTTCAGTTTGGTTTTAAATTCTGCCATATTTACTTGTTCTGTTTGCTGTACATTTTAATTATACTTTCACTTACAAAACTATACAATTTTTGGTATTCTTCACTATCAGCCAAAAGTTCAAGATGTCTGTCAATCGTGATATGGTCATTACGTACTGCCGGACCTGTTTGTATGTTAAGGGGACTTTGCTGAAGAGCTTTTTCGAGGGTTTCAATAATAAGCGGTTTGAGATAATCAAACTTCAAATTGTGATTTATCAACACTTGCTCGGATATTGCAAGCATATGGTTAGTGAAATTACATGCAAAAACAGCAGATAAATGTAAAGTCTTTCTTTTTTCTGAATCAGCAAGCTCAACATTGTTTGATAATTGTTTTGCAATGCTAAGTATATTGCGCATAGACTGTTCGTTATTTGCCTCAACGAATAGAGGAACTTTCTTCATGTCAATTTCTCTTTGTTTTGAGAAGGTTTGCAAAGGATAAATCACCCCATAGTTTTTCAAACTTTTAAAAACATCTAATGTTATACTACCTGAAGTATGAATTACAAGCTTATCACCAAAAGAAACATTATCAACTATTTCGGCTATAGATGAGTCATTTACTGCAAGTATGTAAATATCTGCATCCATATTAATATTGTTATAGCCTATATTAGAACTGCAATTTAATAATTCTGAGAGTATGGTTGTTGATTTCTCACTACGCCCTACAACTTGTAAAATTGAATAATCATTTCGCAAAAAAGCTTTGCCAATATGAAAAGCCACATTGCCGGAACCAAATATTACAATTTTCTTATTTTGCATGAAAGATCGATTAATTTACATTAAAAATAGAAATTAATTCCAACAGTCGGTTGAAAATATGTCTTGTGTACGGTTGTTTCTAATAAGCTGTTTATATCTAAATTATAATGAATCAGGTAATTTACATTAAAAGAAAATTCAAGCATAATATTCTTATCAATCCATGTAAATCCCGGGCCAAACATAAAATTCTTTTTCGTGTTAACGGTTTCTTTTAATTCATTAATTGTATATTTTTTATTTCCAATATTAGCAGCAAGTTCTAAAAAAAAGTTAAACGAACCATTCCGCTGATAGAGTCTTGCAAATCCTCCAAACAAATACATATTTTCCGAAACATCATTCCTATTTATATAGTCTGTTATCATCATTGAGCTACCAATGCATAACTTGTTTTCAATAAAGGCACCAAATCGAAATAAATAATCATTTTGCATAAAAAACTTTTCTTCATTGTTTGAGAGAGAAAAAGCAGGTGCCATTGTTGAGAATCCAAAAAATAATGTTCTAAATTGAAGACCTTCGTGAATAGGTTTAAAATAAATTGTATCGTTTTGGGCTACTAAACTACCAAAAGAAATGGTGAAAAATAATAGTGAGGATACATAAATTAGTTTGAAAGTGTGCTTCATAAGTTTACTTACTTTTATAAAGTTTGAAAATTACAATAATTTTTATTTACAACAAATAAGAATTTTGCTCAATGTACAAAAACCAATTGCTGAGGCTAGTGCTTGGTAAACAGAGCCAAATATTTGACAGAAAGCAATTATTCTAATGTCAATATTTGCATGTTATCTTTCAGCAAATGAAACACAATTGGGAATAAAAAATTGAATAACGAACAAGGATTAACGATTTTTGATTTCAGCCCAAAGGCAACTTTTTTAATCAACAACATCGTTTTTGAAAAATCATAAAGAAACCGCCCTGAAAGGGCAACTGATTTCATCCCAAAGGCAACACCTTGGGTCGAAATACAAAAATGAATGACCGCCCTGAAAGGGCAGCTTATATTAATTTACCTCAGCTCGGCGTAGTTTAGTAATAGCGTAACTAAGCAAAAAAATAATTGTTACCGATTAATTTATTTGCTTTATGTATCCGGTAGGCATATATTTACTTATTGGTTATTTTTTATAAATTAAAATATAAACAAATGACAGATTCTAAACAAAACAAATTAGCAATACCCATTAGTTATCTTTCAGCAAATGAAACACAATTGCGAATAAAAAAATGAATGACGAACAAGGATTAACCCGTAAAATTATCAAGATTGACAAGTAGCATTTCTATTGTCTGTTAAACTCTTGTTCGATTTGACTCAGGCTTAATGGTTTCGAGATAATTTTCCTGTTTTTATCAAGTAAAATTATCGTTGGTGTTGCATAAATATTATAATCTATTGTAATTTTGCTCTTCCATGACTTTAGGTCTGAGGCATTTATCCATGTAAGTTTATTTTCATTGATATAATTTCTCCATGCTGTTTCGTCTGTATCTAAAGAAAAAGCTATTACTTCTACCTTTTTTTGTTTTTGCTTCTGATACATCCGGCTAATCTGAGGAATACTTTGAGTACAGTGAGGACACCATGTTGCCCAAAATATCAGCATGATATACTCAGAATCTATATCAGAGAAACTAATTGTTTTACCATCTGCCGTAGGTATTATAAAATCGGGAGCAATTTGTCCAACCGCCAACTTTTTAAAGTTATCTAAACGTGTTTGCAAGTCGCTTTTTCTTTCCTCATCCTCGCATGCTGTTTCTTCGTCATATGTATCGGCAATATGAACTATTACTTTCTCAAAACCATAAGACTCAAAGCCTTTAAGCAGATAATTAATAACATAATCTTTTACTAAATCATCTTCAAATGGTTTGGAAAATAAGATGTCAATAGCTTTTATAAAAGCATCCTCAAGCTCAGATTGCGAATAATTTGAATTACTATATAAAGTCAAGTACTCCAATATCTTATTTGGATATACATCACTTCGCAACAAATATGGATTGTTGAAGTCAATCTCGTCAAAAAAGTGAGTAAGAAGATATTGATGCATTTCTCTTTCATTTAATGTAGAAGGAATAATAGGTTTGAGTTGGAATAATGCTAAATCGGCAGCAAATGAATTTGGATTATCCTCTTTTATTTTACGAATATAATCGTTTCGGGCTTTTTGTGTTTCCTCATATTTGTCAGCAGCAATATCATAAAACTTATCAGTTTTGGGGTAATAGGCTATTACAGGTGTAAGCAACTCGAACTTAAGCTTGTATTCACGATCTGTCCTTAAAAAGTTATAGTAAATTGTATTCTCAAGCGACTTAATAACATTTACGCTATCCATCGGAAAGTCAAATTCTGTTTCAAGTGTTATTTCTTCTTTATTGAAAATGAAATCGAAGAATTTTTTCTGATTGCCAAAATATACACGGTATAGCCCCGAATAGTTATCATCATTAAAAGTGAAAGTTGCCTCACCCTTCTCATTTGTGAAAGCAGTATCTATTATGCTATTCTTATCGCCATAAAAATCAGCAAGTAATACTTTTGAATTGGGATATTCGTCAATAGCAATATTACATAAATATTGCTTTTGAGCGAAAGATAGGCTCGAAACTAAGAGTAATAAATTCAGAAGAATAGATCTCATATGATTGCTCATTTTTTGTAAATTGAATTCTTGCATTATTGATGTGTCGCTTTTTGATTCTTATTTAACACCAGTTAATAAAGTTTATTCAATAACTATTTTAACTTGCTGAATATTATTGCCTTCAATAAATCTAACCATGTAAACACCAGCCTTTATGTTATTCCTATGCAAAATAATTTTACCATCGTCAAAGCTATAATTCAGCTCAATCTCAGCTCCTAATATATTATAGAGTTTTACTATTGGTAAACGGTGGAAAATACTTTGATTATATTCAACAATTCCAACATTAGTTATTGGTTGTGGATAAACCTTTAAATTTGTTAAAGTCTCAGTCTCATTTATCCCTATATTTTCTATTTGAATATCCTGACAAAAGGCAGAACTTGTTCCAATCAAATTACTTGCAACAAGGCACACATGGTATGTTCCGTTTTCCGGATATATAAAATCAGGGTTTTGCATTGTTGATGTTTCGCCATTATAATCAAAGTCCCACAACCATTCATTCGGTATGTTTTGTGATTCATCAATAAAATGAACTAAACTGTCATTTTCTATTGAATAAGAAAATATTGCCACAGGTGGCAAATAGGATGAAATTATAACCTCTGTACACCATGTGTCGCTTCCAAGATAGTTAGTTGCTGTAAGGCAGACATTAAATGTATCGTTTGTGGAAAATACCTGAGCCGGATTTTGTGTCACAGCTACTGCACCATTATCATCAAAATCCCAATGCCATTCGGTTGGAACACCTGTAGAAAGGTCTTGAAAAAAGACTGTTGGATCGGAGCTTGCATTAAAACTGAAAGCCGCAACAGGTGCTTCGTAAATATTAATACTTACAAACTGACAAATCGTGTCACTTCCCTCGGCATTGCTAACAACAAGACAAACATAATAGCTGCCGTTTTCGGCAAATGTATGATTTGGGTTTTCTGCCGTTGATGTTTCTCCATCGCCAAAATCCCATAACCACTGGCTTGGTGTATTAATTACAGAATCGGAAGATGCATCGAAAAAGCTTACCTCGGGCGAATTGATTGTATCAAAAGTAAATCCTGCAATTGGCGGCATATATGTATCAACAACAACCTGACTGCAATACATATCCGAACCATAATTGTTACTTGCAGTTAGGCAAACATTATATGTTCCGTTTCCTGAAAACAAATGCATGGGATCGGGAACAGTACTCGTTGCTCCGTTATCGTCAAAATCCCAATACCAACTATCGGGTGAATTATTCACCAAACTCGATGATTCATCATAAAACTGAATTGTAGGTGAAGAACCGAGGCTATAACTGAATGAGGCATCAGGTGCAACATAAGTGTCGATAACTACATCATGGCAAATAGTATCGCTACCCATTAAATTTGTAACGGTAAGACAAACATTAAAAGTGCCGTTTTGAGTAAAGGTGTACATCGGATTAAGATAGTTAAATGTTGCTCCGTTGTCGTCAAAATCCCAATGCCAGGTAAGTGGAAATCCCGAACTTGTATCAGTAAATAAAATTTGAGGTGAATATGTAGTATCAAAATAAAACTCGGCAACAGGTATTGTAATGTTCTGAATTTCAATCATCTGGCAAACAGTGCTTGAACTTATGGAGTTTGTTGCAGTTAGACAGACATTATGAGTTCCACCCAACTGAAAAGCATATATAGGATTCTGGTCGGTGCTAAAACCACCGTTATCGTCAAAATCCCAATACCAGCTTGTGGGTGTATTTGTTGTAAGGTCAGTAAAAGTAACTTGAGGATCGTTAATTGTATCATAAGAAAAAGCTGCAACCGGAGCACCTGTAATTTCTGAAGTAATAGCTCTGAAATGATAGTCGTCATTCAATAAAGTCCAGTTTCCAAAACTCTCCGCATAAGTATGGTTTCCGATTGAGGGTGTAGATTGTACCAAATGCACATTACCTTGAGTTGCGGCAAAACCAATAAATACATCACCTGTAATTCCTGCCAGCGAATCGGAATAAGGACGCAAATCTATCCTTGTCATTTTATGAGGTTGTGCAGCGTTTGCTTCGGGTGTAACCAAAAACGGAACTATCATATCCTGTCCGGGTGATCCATTATTGTTTGCCCACACATGAAACTCCATATCAGTATTTGGGTTGTTGGGGTCGGTATAATTTCTTATTAATGCCGTAACAAGGTCGGTTGTCCCGCCAATATTAATCAAGACCGCCGCCGAGGTGCTATAACCCAAACCAATGGTAGTCATATAATCAACTACTCCATTATCATATTTAATATAGTTACCTGATATCACTTCATAAACATCCGAGGTAATACTGTTAACATTTGTCGAAGAATCAACAGCTGTTATGCTATATTGTATCCATGCACCCGGCGATTGTGCCGGTATCACAAATAACCAATCATCAGCATTATAATTTACGCCCGTTATAGGTGTTTGAGCTGCGTTGTCAACCCAATAATTTAATATTGCAGAAGCAACCCCTGAAATATCTACAATCTCGGCAATTACTTGATTTTCATATAAGGTAGATTCATAAAATGGTAATGGCTCATGAACAATTAAAGGAGGTGTATTATCGTCACCATAACTGGTAATTTTAAATTCATCTATTCTCATACCATCGTAATTAAGCAGGTCGTCAGACACAAATCTGAACCGGCACATAACCTGAGAACTGCCAACAAAACCTCCAAGAGGATAAACATACCTCCACCACACAGAATCACCGGTATATGACTCTATATTTACCCAGGTAGCTCCACCATCCGACGAAGCATCAAAATACATAAAGTCAAAGCCAAACTCAATGCTATAGGTAGCGGTAAATTCAACCTCGGCATCCTGAACAGTTGACAAATCAATAGCCGTATCCATAGTTGCAATCATGGTTGTTTGATCGGGATAATTACCATTAGGACTTTCGGTAAGAGCATAAACATCCAAAAAGGAGGCAGTTGTCAAACCCCAAGTATTGGTTAATGTCCAGTTTGATGTTCCATTTTCAAAACCGTCGTAGAATACTACAGTTTGTGCCGAGGCAAGCAGAGTAATTAAAATAAGTGCAAGTGAGAATAGTAATTTTTTCATAAGAATATTAATTATAATAATTTGAAAAAAGTATCAGATAAGCTGACAAACAAAGATAATAAATTCTTATTAAGAATTGCTAAATGATTTAATTATGGCTTAAATTCTTATCCTAAAGCTATTGATTTTGAGTTGGTGGAAAAACCTTAATTCTTGAGATAAAAGCTAATCACCCCGAGACTTTAAGTCTCGGGGTGAATTTATTTTTATAGTGTAGGTGCAATTATATTAAGCCACACTGGCAGTTGTAAAGAAAACTTACCTCATTATCAAAAACTTCTCTGCCCAAACATTGTTTTTGCCTACTATACGTATAAAATAACTTCCAACCGGTAAATCCGAAATATCTATACTTTGCTTTTGTGTATTAGCTTTTGTTTGTAACACAAGTTGCCCTGTTGGGTTATAGATTGAGATTGTTTGTATTGAGTTGTTTGATATGCTTATGTTGAGAATAGTGTTGGAAGGATTTGGATAAACAATTATCTCATCTTCTTTTTGTTGTAATTCAATAATATTTGTAGGTGTACTGCAAGTGTCTATATAACTGCCTATTGTGCTTTTGGCAATGAAAGGTATTTGCATATTATCTATAAATGAAAAACCTCCTGCAATATATAACTCATTATTATATGAAGAAACAAAATACACCCCAGCATTAATATCTGTCCCAAGACTACACCATTTTGTGCCATCCCACTTAGCGAGATATTTTGCAGGAATTCCTCCTGCATGAGAAAATACACCTCCAACCCATAATTCATCGTTAAAAACATGCATGCTGTGTATTTGACCATTTGCATATTGATTTACTCCTTCCATCCCACCTCCTACATTGCTCCATTCTTCACCATCCCAGCGCATTATAAAACTTCCTTTATTACCATCCTGTTCATAGAAATAGCCACCTACGTATAAATAATCTTTATAAACTACAAGACTTTGCACCCAAGAATCACCTAAAATACCACCACCTACAGCACACCATTGAGTACCATTCCAGCGTGCAATTTCTTTAATAGTATCTGTAAAATTACCAAAATTACCGGCAACATATATCTCATTTTTATATTTAGCCATTGGACCAGTAGAAGGAGAGTTCGTAGTTGTGAGTGATTCAACTTCATGCCAATTTGCACCATCCCATTTTACCATACCATCATCACATTGTATATTAGAACCACAAATTGAATCGAAATAACCATTAATATATAGTGTATCATCAAAAACATGAAAATTAAGAACCGTTCCTGCATAACCACTATTTTTTTTAATTAGTCCGCAACCAACAGAATGCCATTCAGACCCATTCCACCTTGCTATACTATTTACTATGTTACTATTAGCCAAATAAAATTGTCCACCTGCATATATTTCATTTTTATATCTAATTAT
Organism: Bacteroidota bacterium; assembly: GCA_024762835.1. Taxonomy (GTDB): domain Bacteria; phylum Bacteroidota; class Bacteroidia; order Bacteroidales; family M50B96; genus JANTGP01. Next base: position 310 of record JANTGP010000072.1, on the reverse strand, counting down.
TGAACGTACATCAGCAATATAATCACCTATTTCAGTATTAAATAAAGATGATATACTATCACCAAGACTACTGAGATAGTTACCATCCCATGCAACTATACCTGAATAATTTGTATCATTTGCATATAAAACCCTACCACCTATATAAAGCTTATTGTCAATAGTGTCATTATATAAACAACGATATTGGGATATTTGATTGACCTGAGTTGACCCTAATCCAAAGCCCAGACCCTCCCAGTCCTGAGTATATGAAAATTTTGAAAGTAATACGATTATAAATATTAGGATTATATACTTTAATGATTTA
>JANTGP010000071.1 GCA_024762835.1 Bacteroidota bacterium | reverse complement strand
AGCATTATTGTTTTTCATATATCGCTATTATTGTGACTATTAAGACCGAGTCCGGTTCAAACTTTACACAATTTATCGTTGATTGTATAAATAAAATGCGGAAAATACTATTTTTGCTAAAAATAAATAAAATTGAAAAATTATTATGTCGGAAATAATTAAGATAAAGAAAGGCTTAGACATAAAATTAAAAGGGATGTCGGAAAATATTCTAAAAAAGGCTGATATCCCTCAATTATTTGCAATAAAGCCAACTGATTTTTCGGGATTAGTTCCAAAGCTTGATGTAAAAATCGGTGATTCAGTAAAAGCCGGAAGTCCCTTGTTTCATGACAAATACAAGGCTGATATTCTTTTTACTTCACCTGTAAGCGGGAAAATACATACAATTAACCGGGGCGAAAGGAGAAGAATTCTTGAAGTTGTTATTGAGTCTGACGGCAAAAATGAATTTCTTGAATTTTCAAAAGGCAGTCCTGAAAGTATGTCGAAAGAGGAAATAATTAAAAACATATTGGTAAGCGGTGTTTGGCCTTTTATTAGACAACGACCATACGGCATTGTTGCAAATCCGGTTGATATCCCAAAATCAATTTATATTTCAGGTTTTGATTCGGCACCACTCGCCCCCGATTATGATTTTATTTTACAAAATCAAATTGAGATTTTTCAAAAAGGATTAAATATACTTGCAAAATTGACTGATGGTAAAGTTCATCTTGGTTTAAACGCATTGAACACAGCCAGCCCTTTATTAAAGACTAAGAATGTTAAGATAAGTAAATTTACAGGACCTCATCCTGCCGGAAATGTTGGTATCCAAATTCATAAGATTGACCCGATAAACAAAGGAGATATTGTTTGGTATATGAATCCACAGGATGTAACTATTTTGGGGAAACTTTTTGAAAGTGGGAAATTTGATGCATCAAGAGTTGTTGCCCTTGCAGGCTCAGAGATATTAAAACCTCAGTATTATAAGACTATCATGGGGGCTTCAATCAGCACAATGATAAAAGATAATATTACAAATGATGACATTAGATTTATTTCAGGGAATGTTTTAACCGGCAGTAAAATTGCACCGGACGGATATATTGGATTTTACGATTCGCTAATAAGTGCTATCCCCGAAGGTAAGTATTTCGAGATGTTAGGATGGGCTCTTCCCGGATTAAAAAAATTCAGCATGTCGAGAGCATTTTTCTCATGGTTAAATAAAAATAAAAAATATAGACTAGATACAAATCTTCATGGTGGCGAACGTGCATTCGTAATGTCTGACGATTACGAAAAAGTTCTACCAATAGATATTTTACCTGTTCAGCTATTAAAATCTATCTTGATAAACGATATAGACAAAATGGAACAACTTGGAATATACGAAGTTGTTGAGGAAGACATGGCTCTTTGTGAATTTGTTTGTACTTCGAAGATTGAAGTACAATCAATACTTCGTGATGGTATTACTAATTTGATAAAAGAGCTCGGATAAGAATATAATTAATTGTAAAATCATTGATTAACAAGCATTCTTAATCATTATGATTTAAAACAAAATACAAATGAAAGGATTAAGAAATTATATAGATAAAATAAAGCCTAATTTTGAGAAAGGTGGAAAATTTGAAAAATTCAGATCTACATTTGATGCTTTTGAAACTTTATTATTTGTTCCCGACAAAGTAACATTTAAAGGTTCACACATACGCGATAGTATCGACATGAAGAGAACAATGGGTATTGTTGTTTTAGCTGTAATGCCTGCTTTGTTATTTGCAATGTGGAATATTGGTAACCTACATGCCCAGTCAATTGGTGAGACATGGACCTTTTGGGAAATGTTTGGATTCGGGTTATTAAAAATGATTCCTTTAATAGCAGTATCATATATTGTAGGTTTGAGTATTGAATTTATGTTTGCTCAGATACGAGGCCATGAGGTAAATGAAGGATTTCTTGTTTCGGGAATGTTGATACCATTAATTGTTCCCGTTGATGTACCTTTGTGGATGGTTGCAGTAGCAACGGCTTTTGCTGTAATAATAGGAAAAGAAGTTTTTGGGGGAACAGGAATGAATATAGTAAACCCAGCCCTTACAGCCAGAGCATTTTTGTTTTTTGCATATCCAAGTGACATGTCGGGTACTAAGGTTTGGATTGCCGACCTTGCCCAAGGACATGGAATTGTTGATGGTTTTTCGGGTGCCACACCTCTTGCAAATGCAGCCGAAGGAGCAATGAATAAACTACCCAGTGCACTGGAAATGTTTATTGGTAATATTCCAGGCTCTGTTGGTGAGACGTCAACACTTGCCATTTTAATAGGTGCAGCTATTCTTCTGTTTACAGGCATTGGAAACTGGAAAATAATGATTTCATTTTTCATTGGCGGATTAGCAATGGGACTTTTATTAAATGCATTTGCCACCGATACAAATCCTTATATGGCTCTTCCGGCATACGAACACTTGTTACTTGGAGGATTTGCATTTGGAGGAGTGTTTATGATAACCGACCCAGTTACAGCAGCACAAACTCAACGTGGGAAATGGATATATGGTTTCCTCGGAGGTTTTATCGCTATACTTGTAAGAGTAATAAATCCGGCTTACCCCGAAGGAGTTATGCTTGCAATACTTTTAATGAATGTTTTTGCACCTCTTATCGATTATTATGTTATACGAGCCAATATAAAAAGAAGACTAAAACGAGTTAAAGCCTAATTAATTAAAATTGAAATTATAATAAATATATAGCATGAATACTCAAGGTAATTTATATACATTTGTTTATGCCTCGGTCTTAGTTGTGATTGTTGCAGCAATGTTATCATTTACAGCAATTAAACTACAACCTATTCAGGAAAGAAATGTAAGAATCGAAAAAATACAAAATATTCTTTCATCTGTTGGTATTGAAAGTACAGTTAAAAATGCCGAATCTTTATTTGATGAACATTTAGTTGACAGTTATGTATTAGACCCGGAAGGCAATAAATTAAACGGCGAAAAAGCTTTTGATGTAAAACTTGCACCTCAGGTAAAAATCATTTTTGCAATTAAGAAGATTATAGACAAATTAGCCAAAGCAGATAAAGCCAATAAAGAAAAACTATTGTCTGAGATTAATTCTCTAAAGAAACAGAGAAGATTACCCGTTTACATTTGTGAACACAACGGAGAGCAGCATCTTATTATACCTGTTAGGGGTAAAGGACTTTGGGGACCGATATGGGGATATATTTCATTAAATATGGATTACAATACAATTAACGGAGTAGTTTTCGACCATAAAACAGAAACACCCGGTCTTGGTGCTGAAATTAATCAACTGTGGTTCCAAGAGCCTTTTAAAGGGAAAAAGATATTCGATGATAACATGAATTTTACATCTATACATGTTTATAAAGGAGGTAAAGGCTCGGCTGCAAATGCAGGAGATACAGAGCATGGTGTAGATGCAATATCAGGAGGAACAATTACCAGTAAAGGTCTTGAAGCCATGCTGCATGATTGCCTTATAAGCTATACCCCATTTTTAAAGAAACAAAAAAACGCTAATAAATAATTATAATTTAAATCTGAAATACAAATGAGCTTATTTTCATCACAAGATTTAAAACTGCTAACTAATCCGCTGAATATGGAAAATCCTATTACCGTTCAGGTATTGGGTATTTGTTCGGCACTTGCGGTTACCGTTAAGCTTGAACCTGCTATTGTAATGTCTATTTCCGTTACAGCAGTTTTGGCTTTTGCAAACGTAATAATTTCTCTTTTGAGAAATACCATACCATCACGAATCAGGATAATTGTTCAACTTGTTGTTATTGCATTTCTTGTAATTGTGGTTGACCAGATTCTAAAAGCTTATGTTTATGATGTAAGTAAACAGCTTTCGGTTTTTGTTGGGCTAATTATCACCAACTGTATAATAATGGGTCGATTAGAAGCCTTTGCTTTAGGCAACAAACCATGGCCTTCATTTTTAGACGGAGTAGGAAACGGTGCCGGCTATGGTTTAATTCTAATTATCGTTGCCTTTTTCAGAGAGCTTTTTGGTTCCGGTACTATTTTCGGGTTTCCGGTATTTGAAAAAATCGGATTATACAGCATTGGATATAAAAATAATGGCTTGATGATATTACCACCTATGGCTCTTATTATTGTTGGTATTATTATTTGGATACAACGTTCACGTACTCGCGAACTAATTGAAAAGAATCTATAAATTAATATAGTATGGAAGAATTATTAAACATATTCGTAAAGTCGATATTTATTGACAACATGATATTCGCATACTTCTTGGGTATGTGTTCTTATCTTGCAGTTTCTAAGACAGTTGAGACATCTACAGGTTTAGGAATTGCAGTAATTTTTGTCTTGGGAATAACCGTTCCGGTAAATTACCTTTTAGAATACTATATTCTTAAAAAAGGAGCTTTGGCTTGGTTGCTTGGCGACGCAGCTTCATCTATTGACCTTAGCTTTCTAAGCTTTATAATGTTTATAGCAGTTATTGCATCTATGGTTCAACTGGTTGAGATGATAGTTGAGAAGTTTTCACCAAGTTTATATGCTGCTTTGGGAATTTTCCTTCCATTGATTGCTGTAAACTGTGCAATTCTTGGTGGTGCTTTATTTATGCAAGAAAGAGAATATAGTTCAATCGCCGAAGCATCGGTATTCGGATTAGGTTCAGGTGTAGGTTGGTTTCTTGCAATTGTAGGTATTGCCGCTATACGCGAAAAAATTAAATACTCAAATATACCTGCACCACTTAGAGGGATAGGTATTACATTTATAGCAACCGGTCTTATGGGTATTGCTTTTATGAGTTTTATGGGTATTAAACTTTAGTTTTTATTTTAACATTGTTGTAATATGATATTATTAGCGACACAATCAATCACTTCTATAATAGGAATAAGTATAATTGCATTCTTAATAATAATACTTTTACTTGTTGCAATTCTGCTTTATGCAAAAGCTAAATTATTACCTTCCGGTGAAGTTAAGCTTACTGTTAACGACGAACGTGAGCTAGACATTCAACCCGGGACAACAGTTCTCAGTGCACTTTCAGAGAATAAGATTTTCCTCCCATCGGCTTGTGGTGGCGGTGGAACATGCGGAATGTGTAAGTGTCAGGTTATAGAAGGCGGTGGACAAATTCTGCCAACAGAAAAAGGTTTCTTTACCAGAAAAGAACAACAAAACAATTGGCGTTTGGGTTGTCAGGTAAAAATAAAAGAAGATATGAATCTTCAAATACCTAAAGAAGTACTTGGTATTAAGAAATGGGAATGTGAAGTAGTATCTAATCACAACGTAGCAACCTTTATAAAAGAGTTTAAAGTTAAATTGCCCGAAGGCGAAACAATGGATTTCAGATCAGGTGGTTACATTCAAATTGATGTACCTAAAATTAATGTTGAATTTAAAGACTTCGATATAGAAAAAGAATATCACGAAGATTGGGATAAATTTAATATGTGGGGGCTTAAGATGAAGAATCCGGAGCCAACTTATCGAGCTTATTCAATGGCTAACCATCCGGCAGAGGGTAATATTGTTATGTTGAATATAAGAATTGCCACTCCTCCATGGGATAGAGCCAAAGGTGCTTTCATGGATGTAAATCCGGGCATTTGCTCTTCATATATCTTCTCAAGAAAGCCGGGCGATAAAGTAATCGTTTCGGGTCCTTACGGCGAATTCTTTATTAAAGAAACAGACAACGAAATGATGTTTATTGGCGGAGGTGCAGGTATGGCACCAATGCGTTCTCACATCTTTCACTTATTCCATACTGTAAAGACAGGCCGTAAAGCTACTTTCTGGTATGGGGCACGATCAAAACGCGAAATATTCTACGAAGAAAATTTCAGAGAAATAGAAAGACAATTTCCAAACTTTAAGTTTGTAATTGCACTCTCCGAACCCCAACCCGACGATAATTGGGAAGGCAAAACAGGATTTATCCATCAAGTAATAATGGATGAATATTTGAGCAAACACGAAGAACCGGAAGAGATTGAATATTATTTATGTGGTCCGCCAATGATGAATGATGCCGTACAAAAGATGTTATACGATTACGGTGTTCCCGAAGAAATGATAGCATTTGATGATTTCGGAGGATAACTCAAATACAAAAAAGCATCTTAGTTGATGCTTTTTTTATTATAAATAATTAAGCAAATGAGATACGCTATTTTATTACTTTTTTCAACTGTTTTAGTGTCTTGTGACAATTATAAGTCAGTGCAATATTACAAGATAAGCGGTTATGCACAAGGTACAACATATAGCATAATTTATAAAGGCGAAAAAGACTACAGGCTTGAGATTGATTCCATTCTTAAGGCTTTTGATATGTCATTATCAACCTATGTAGATAATTCAATTATATCGAGAATAAACAAAAATGACTCAAGTGTTAGAACAGACAGCCTTTTTAATAAATTTTTCAACACATCTTATGATGTTTGGAAAAAAACCAATGGTGATTTTGATATTACAGTAGCACCTATTGTAAATGTCTGGGGATTTGGCTTTACCGAAAGGTCGAATAATATCAGCCGCAAAACAATTGATAGCTTATTGCAATATGTAGGGATGGAGAAAGTTAGACTCGCAAAAGGAAAAGTTATTAAATCTGATCCAACTATTATGCTTGACGGGAATGCAATAGCACAGGGTTATTCTGTTGATGTAGTATCAGGTTTTCTTGAGAAGAACGGGATAAGCAACTATATGGTTGAGATTGGCGGCGAATTGAAAGCCTCGGGTGTAAATGCAAAATTGCAGGCTTGGAAAATAGGAATAGACAAACCTCTTGATGATAGCCTGGCAATTAACAGGGAGTTGAAAGCTATTCTTCAAATAAAAAATAAAGCTTTGGCTACATCCGGTAATTACAGGGCTTTTTATAATAAAGACGGACGCAAATATTCGCACACAATAAATCCTCATACGGGATATCCTGTAAATCATAGCTTACTAAGTGCAACTGTGCTCAGCAATGAGTGTATTCTAGCCGATGCTTATGCTACTGCATTTATGGTAATGGGATACGAAAAAAGCATTGAATTTGTCAAAAATAATCCTGATATTAATATTTACCTTATTGCAGATAATGGTAATAACACATATAAAACCTACCTGTCGGAAGGAATGAAACAGTATTTGGAAAAAGAGTTTTAGTCTTAAGGGAACTAAAAATTTAGTCTCTGTTAAGGTAATTGTCTGTAAAGAATTTCATATACCTCTCAACATCTTTGTCTTTATAGAAGTTCACAAAATTATCAGAGCTAATTACAAAATACTGATAATCGCTTTTGTTCATCTCTTTGAAGACATCAGGATTTGCAGCAATTGTAGTATAGTAATCCATAGCTTTGGTGTAATTATCCATACTTTTAACACTAATAAGATGAACACCTTTATCAAGCACAACAGTTGTTACATTAAAGTTGTCCATGCTAAAGAAATCCATATCAAAGTTTGAGATATTAAACTTCAGCCTGTTAATAGTTTTCTTATTACCTTTAGCAATAACAACAAAGAAATGGCTACTCTTATCATTAACAAAATAGATTTCTTTTTGCTCAGTCACAACCGGTTTGTTCTCGTCTTCCAGCTCAACCTTTACATTCAGGTCTTTTCTGTCTTTTAGTTTTAAGAGCATATCCTTAGCAGGTTGAAAAACTTCGCTTTTCGGATAATTTTTCACTATATTATTTAGCACAGCCACATAATCATCAATCTTACCTATCTCGCCAAATGATATTGCTTTTAAAAACTCAAATTTTGGTATTAATTCAGACCCACTATTATTTTTCTCAACCCCTAAGCAATTACTAATAACCTTATTATAATTCTTATTAATATAGCTTTGGTAAGTTTGGTCGTATAATAACTTAACCTGGTCGAGTTTGGTATTAAGTTCTTTCAGATAGTTTGGATTAGTAAACATCTGAGCATATTTACTATCGGGATAATTCTGAATAATTTTAGACTTATAGCTTTCAGCTTTTGCAGTTTCGCCAAGTAAGTCATGCAATTTATACAGGTCGTAGTAAGAGAATAATAAATAATCATTGCCCGGATATCTTTGGTTCAGTTCTTCAAAATTAGCAACTGCCAGTTTATAATCCTTAAGCTCATTCTGGTATATCTCGCTAACGTTAAAAAATGCATCAATTATACGTTTGTCAGATAATGCAACCAAAGAATCGGTTAAAGGCAGATCCACCATATAATATTCCTTTTTCTTAGGGTCGGTAGGTCTTTTAATTCCATTGATGGAATCCTCTTCCTCTGTATTTTCTTCCGCAAGATCATCTCCAAAATCTATTACCGTTTTGTTCTTCCTACGCCAATTGTCTTCCAACTTTCGCCTTCCCCAAAGTTTAACAAACTCTGTTTGCCCAAAGCTTAATGTAGTAGGATTATAAAAATACCACTGACCACCCGTATTGAAATTTCTGTTTCTCGGGTCTCTTTGGTTTTGTTTAAATCTGGCAGAAGCCATTTGTGCCATTCTTTCTTGCTCTTCAGCTTTCTTCTCCTGCTCAATCAGGTCGGCAATAATCTTGTCAATAAGGGCATCTCTTTGCTTCTCAGACATCCCTGCTACCATCTGTAAACTATCTTCTCTATCAATAATATCCAGATTGGTAATAAGTTTTGTCAGAGTTTTAGATTTTTCTGTTAATTTTTCAATATCAGGATAGTCAGAATCAATAAAATATAATGTTGAATCATAATACATTTGAGCATTTCTGTACTCGGGTCTTGAGAAATAAATATCGGCAATTGCCAAACAGGCAACAGCTTTCTGGCTTGTATTTGCGACACTTTTTTCTGCAGATAATTTATAATACTCTAATGCTTTGTCAATATTATTTTGCTTTTTGGCAATTTCTGCCATAGCATAGTAAATCTGGTCTTTATAATCAATATTCTTATCGTCATTCAACATTTTATTCAGTTCTTTATACAGGCGGTCGGCATTACCCGAACCTACATCAAAAGAACCTGCTTTACGCATTTTGGCATTAAAAACCATGTCGTAATTTGTAGCAGTCTTTATTACCTCGTCATAAAGTTCTGTGGCTTGAGAGTACTTTTTCTCTTCTTGATATATCTGAGCTAAAATAAATTTATATCTAGCTTTCTCTTTCTTCTTCTTAATCGTCTCAATTGCATTTTTCATATAAGGAATTGCATCATCATATTTATCCTGCTTGGCATAATAATCTGCATAAATAATCTGCAACTCTCCTTTATACTTTTTAGGCAATTTTCTGTTTGCATCAACCAAATCCAAAATCTCGCGAGCCTTTACATAATTTTCTTCTTCAATAAACGACCTTGCAATCCATAGATAGGCTTCAAATCTTATCGGCTCGTTAGGAAATTCTTTAATAAGATACTGAAATGATTCCTTTGCCAGGGAATAATCTCTCTTATAAAACTGTGCTTTCCCCATTAACAAATATGCATCGTCAACCCAATTGTTATATTCACTTTTTGAATAAAACTCTCTTTCCTTTTTAGTCTTTTTTCCTTTTTTTCGCTTAGGTTTATTCTTTATCGAATGAATTTTTATCAGTTTCGATGCCTTTTTTATTGCCTTATCCATGTCGGGATAAATCATTTTTGAGGAAGTTTCGTCACCATAATAAAAAATAGGCAATATATTATTGTAGTTTTCTTCAAAGGAACTTTCGAGACGTGCTACACCTTGTTTAAAAGCTTCGTTGCCATTAAAATAAACATTGTAATGTGATGTAACATTGTGATATGCACGACTTACAACTGTATTTTTATCGGTAGAACAACTAATTATCAAAGCTATTATAAAGCCGACAATTAATATCTGAAAATATCTTCTTTTAGCCAAACCCAAAACTTTTATTTATTCAGTAATACTTAACTATATATTTGCAAAAATATTTTATTTTTATGAATTACACACTCATTATTTAAAATACCTGCAAATCATCAATTTGAAATCGCTAAATTATTCTACCTTTAGCTGATATTTTTTATTGTAAAATTTGTATTCTAAAAAATTATAAATGTAATGAATAGTTTTGGACAGCTACTGAGGGTAAGCATTTTTGGTGAGTCGCATGGAAAGTCTGTTGGAGTAATTATTGACGGATGTCCTGCAGGAATTGCAATAAATAATGATGATTTTAATTTTGACTTGTCAAGACGTAAAACAGGTACAAAAGGAACAAGTCCCAGAAGGGAAAGTGATATTCCGATAATCAATTCCGGTATTTATAATGGATTCACAAGCGGGTCGCCAATTAGCATTAGCTTCGAAAACAAAGATGTTTCAGCCGATGATTATTTATCGTTTAAAGATATTCCCAGGCCGGGACATGCCGATTTTGTTGCAATGAAGAAGTATCGGGGATTTGCAAATCTTTCGGGTGGCGGACATTTCTCAGGACGTTTGACGATTGCTCTTGTTGCAGCAGGTGTAATTGCGAAAAAAATTATTCCCTCAATTGCTATAAATGCAAAACTTATTGAAGCAGGCGGAAATAAAAACATTGAAGAGGCTGTAAACAAGGCTATTAAAAGAAAAGACTCAATAGGAGGAATTATTGAATGTAAAGCCACAAATATGCCTGTTAGCTTAGGTGAACCCTTTTTTAACTCAATTGAATCGGTAATCAGTCATCTGGCCTTTTCCATACCTGCCATTAAAGCCATTGAATTTGGGGCAGGTTTTGAATCTGCCGGAATGTATGGCTCGGAGCATAACGACTTGATTATTGATACTAATGGACAAACAGAAACAAATAATGCAGGAGGAATAAACGGCGGAATAAGTAATGGTAATAATTTGCTTTTTAAAGTTGCTGTAAAGCCGACAAGTAGCATAGGATTAGACCAGAACACAATAAATCTGAACACAGGAGAAAGAGAAAATCTTTTAGTCAAAGGACGACACGATTCATGTATCGCATTGCGCGTACCCGTTATTATTGAAGCAATAACAGCATTAGCTCTAGCAGATTTTTATTTACTAAACCAACATCAGAAATAGCATATATGATATTTGAAGGAAACCTTAGGATGATGCGTGTAGAATACGATAATCCTGTAAAGTATTACTTGCCGGTTGGCACAGAAGAAATTGCACTAAACAATTTAATCGGGCAAAGAATAAGGCTTAGTTACAAAGGGCAGATTAATTGCATTAATTGCGGAAGAAAAACTAAAACTTCATTTTCTCAAGGCTATTGTTATCCATGTTTTTTAAGTCTGCCCCAAACAGCTCCATGTATCATTAGTCCCGAACTTTGCGAAGCTCATCTTGGAAAATACAGAGATAAGGAATGGGCTGAAAATGTTTGCTTAAAAGACCACTATGTATATTTGGCTCTAACAAGTGCAGTAAAGGTTGGTGTAACCAGAGCTTCTCAAATTCCAACACGATGGATAGACCAGGGTGCATGGAAAACCATAAGATTTGCAAAAACACCAAACCGTAATTTAGCCGGACAAATTGAAGTTGAACTAAAGCAGCACATGACGGATAAAACAAACTGGCGTCATATGTTAAGCAATAGGCTTAACACTAGTATTGATTTACTTGAGGTTAAAGACAAAATAAAAGAGCTTCTTCCTGAAAAGTTTCTCGAATATTTTACTGAAGATAATGAAGTAACTGAAATTACTTATCCCGTACTTGAATATCCTCAAAAGATAAAAAGTTTGGGCTTTGAAAAACAAAAAGAAATAAATCTAATCTTAAAGGGCATTAAAGGTCAATACCTTTTGTTTGAAAACGGACAAGTAATAAATATCCGCAAACATGCAGGTTATCTTGTAGAAGTGGGTTTATATTAATCGAAAAGCATACCAGGATTTCTTTTAAAAATATTGGATGGTGAGTTTTTGAGCTTAGTCGAAGTAGTTGCTGAGTTTATCGAAGTAGCAGCGAAACGAATGTTTGATTGTTGGTTATAGTTTTATTCTTGTTGTAACCAATTCCATTTATTGTCTTTCCAATAGATAAATCCGCCGCCACAAGCTTCGCCGGCATGTACATAGAAAGCATCATGTGTTAAATAGATTCGTTCTATTTCAGGAACTTCTTCAAAAGTTCTTAGACCAAAATCACCCTTGTCTATCCAATTTGTCCAAAGAGGAGTACCTGTTCTCACCGCTCTGAACCTGCCTATTTCCGAATAATCTCGTGATTCATCAACAAAGGCAAAGTTTTCATTTCCATCATAGTTGTAGTTATCGATTAAAAGTAGCTTTACCACACCGGTTGAATCTTTTATCAATACTGCAATATCCAAAGTTCGGTCAAATTCTGGTTCACCATAAAATTCTCCTATTGCATAGTATCGATCACCAAATATTTCAGGAACCTTAAAATATTTCCAATTGTCAGTTTTGAGAAAATTATTTATTTTTCCTCTTATTTTTTCCATATCTACCCCATCCTCATCTATCCATTCTATAGTTCTGGCTTTGGCGTATGAAAGCATATTCTTATCAGGAACCCATGCAATATTCACAGATCTTACCATCACTGACTCGGAAGAAGTGCTGCTTACTACCTTTATTATTTCCCCTGAATTCTTTTTGAGTACTATGGTTGCAGAATGGTCGCTACCTTGACCCGGAAGTGCAAAAAGATTCTTTTCTTTATAAACCTCAACATAGAAACTGGAATCTGGCCTCCACGAGACGAAACTCAATTCTATATTGTTTAAAACAGTATTCTCACAAGGGATTAATAGCGTATCAAAAACTAATTTGCCCTCGTCATAAAATTCCCAAATTCCACATGGGCACTTTGCATAAGGTCCCAGTGTTTTAAACTGAGCTTTTCCTTGAATTATTCCATTCTGATATGATCTTTCTGTTGAAATACAGAGAATAGAATCACACTTCATTGACCCGCTTAAATGCAGTATATTATGCTGAATGGTTGAAAAATAGCCAGTGTCACTTTCTGAGTAAAAGGAGTCAGTTAATACCGGAACGGGGCAAGCATTGAGCATTGCTTTATATTCAATACGCAAAACTTTCCCTTTCCAATAGCTTGTTTGTTTAATGGTATCTCCAAACGATTGATTGATGCTCCTTATACGATCTATCCCAGTAAAATCAGTTCCAGACCAAAAGATGGTATCTGTGTTTTGGGCATACATCTTATTAAGTAAAATAAGAAGCAGTATTACAAGCGACTTAAGGTATATGATAATGACTTTTGATACATTCATTTTGTTAATCATTGTTAATGGTAGTTTGTCAAAAAATCGTAATAACTTACTAAATATTGGCTCAAGATAAGACTTTTAAGCAATTTACTATATTCGTTCCCGGATTTCCTGCAAAAATGTATGTTGGTGTATTTTTCTAGAATGTTCGCTAATATATAGTTTACAAAAGTTAAAGATTACACTTTACACTAATTAGTTTCTAACTTTATTGATGTTTATTAATACTCACTATATTCAACTTTAAACCCATTTTACATATTGCGTGTTGCCCAAAACACTTTCTATTTAGTCCATTTAATTCTATACCCTAAATTGAATTCCATAAATTCAGCAAGCATAAAATTAACTGCCCTAACATTTACGCCAAACGACCAATTTTTATAAACATTATTTCTCACTCCAAGTCTCTGATATGTTTGATTAAAACTACCATAATTCAAATATCTGGCCTATAGGCGAGACGAATGCTTAGTTGTTACCCACTGGCATTCTCTATTTTCAATCATTTTATCTTTCAAATTTGCTACAATTTTCATTTTTTACGGTGCGTTGGCAAGACATACTCTTCCCGATTTTTCATCGGGATGTGTATGGCTTTCGGGTCAGCTTTCATTGTCTTTTTCATTATTACGGATTTATACTTGCTTGATTACTTGATTCAACTAATGTGTCAAAAACAAATTCTTTATATCTCCTTTGAAAATCTTTGTCTTGTGTAAACTTTTTAAATATTTCGGTTTGACTAAACAGATATTGTTGTATCATTTCCTCCAATTTCTTATCAGAACTAATTTTTGCATTCTGTTTGTCAGAATATTTAACTGCGTCCATTATTTCTTTATTTGCTTTCATTTCAGCAGGTAATTGCTCTGTTAATATTTTACGTACTTTATCTTTGTCTGTCCATTCAATATC
>JANTGP010000070.1 GCA_024762835.1 Bacteroidota bacterium | reverse complement strand
TTAATAGACAGTAAATAATAATTTTGGTTGCCTTATTAATAAACTTTTTTTCCACCTATGTATGTTGCGATAATTTTTGCATTAGGAATGTCCTTTTCATGGGCAGTCATTAGGTCAGTATCCATAATAACAAAGTCGGCAAATTTTCCGGTTTCCAGTGAGCCTTTTATGCTTTCTTCAAAATTTGCTTTTGCCGCCCAAATGCTTATTGAGCGGAGAGCTTCTTTTCGCGATAATGCATTTTCGGTTTGAAAACCATTTTCGGGAAAGAAATCTAAATCTTTACGGAAAACTGCTGCAAAAAATGTATAAACAGGATTAATATTTTCAATCGGGAAATCAGTCCCATTTGGAATCCATCCGTTTTGCTCTAATAAATCGTGATAAGCATAAGCTCCTTTTATTCTTTCTTTTCCAAGTCTATCTTCGGCCCAATACATATCAGATGTAGCATGTGTAGCCTGCACCGATGGGATTATTGAATATTGACCGAATAACTTAAAATCATCAGGGTTCACAACCTGAGAATGTTCTATTCGCCAACGTTTGTTGTTCTTACCTCCTAAAAACTTCGAGTAAATATTCAACATTCGTCTTACAGCTGCATCACCAATTGCATGTGTATTAACTTGATAATTGTTTTTAAAGGCCAATGAACACACTTCATTGTAATATTCAGGCTTATGGAGAAACAAACCTGTGTTGCCTGCATCATCTGAATAGTCTTCTAATAGTCTTGCACCTCTTGAACCAAGAGCACCATCTGCGTATAGTTTTATTGAGCGAACGGAAAGTTTATCAGTAATATAGATTCCATTATCAATATAGTTTCTGAAGTTTTCTTCAGTAGGGCTTAGCATTGCATATATTCTCATTTGCAAGCTGCCTTTTTTTTGCAGAGAGTCAATTACTTGAATCTCATTATATTCTAATCCTGCATCGGCAACAGAAGTTAAACCTACTTTGAAACAATTTGATTGAGCAAGTAGTAATGCTTTTTCAATTGTTTTGTTGTCATTTTCAGGAATAAACTTTTTTACTTTATCAATAGCATTGTCGATAAGTAAGCCGCTGAGCTTGTTGTTAATTTGAACAAATTCGCCACCTTCAACTTTCTCGTCGTTAGAGATTCCGGAAAGTTTAAGTGCAAAATCATTTGCCAAAGCTGCATGACCGTCAATACGGGTAATCAGAACAGGTTTGTCCGGAAATAAGATATTTAATTCCTTATTTGTCGGGAAGTCTTTTATTTCCCAATCATTCTGATCCCAGCCTCTGCCCAAAAGCCATGTGGGTTCATGTTTGTTGTTGTGATTTTTTAACAATTGAATTACTTCATCAAAAGAGCTGGTTCCGCTTAGGTCAACACTTGTTATTAAATTTAAACCATATCCTGTAAAATGGCAATGTGCATCAATAAATCCGGGATAAACAGTTTTGTTATCAGCGTCAATTATCAGCTCAGAGTAAAACTCATTTTGTATTTCGGTATTTGAACCTGTCTTAATAATACGTCCGTCTTTTACAGCAAAAGCTTCGACTTTACTAAATTCAGAATCAACTGTGTAAATATTTCCATTTAAGAGAATAAGGTCTGCTTTTTTCATATTATTTGTACATGATAATATAAATAGTAAACTAATTACAAGTGGTATAATAGTTTTAAACTTCATATTTTTTTCTCCAATAAATTAATAGTAGCAAATTACAAATGTAGTAACAAAAAGTAGCAGTTCGTAACAAAATATAATATTAGCTGAATTTATATCTCATAATTTATATATTTGTCTTTAATATATAATTTGCTAAAATGGCTTCAAGAATATTATTTATAGTCTTAATAATCATTGGAAATACAAGCCTTGCCGGAAATCCGATAAGAAACTTAATTAACCGCTCCGGTGACTCTTATAAATACCCTAATGATGATTTGTTAATTGTTTTTGACAGTACAAATGTAAAGGTTGAGAATAGTGGTTTGTCGCTTGTTAATCAACATAAACTAATTAAGGTATTGACAGCGAAAGGTGCAAAAAGAATTAATTCAATAATTTATAATTACGATCCAGAATCGGCATTTGTTCGTTTTGATGAAGTGAGTATTTATAGAAAAAATGGAAAGATTGAGGAATTGGATTTGTCGGGTGTACTTGATTATCCTGCTCCTGCAAGAATGATTTATTGGGGTGCCAGGCAAATAATGATTTCTATCGGAAGGCTTCTTCCGGGTGATGCAGTTGAGATAAAAATATTTAGGAAAGGCTTTACCTATGCACTTCTTGCAGATGGCGATGATGAGAAATATGTACCACCAATGAAAGGTCAGTTTTATGCTATTGTACCTTTTTGGAGTTCTGACCCGATAATAACAAAGTATTATGGCGTAAATATTCCTTCATCAAAACATGTAAGTTATAAGTTTTATAATGGGAAAGCTATTTTTAAGAAAGTTGAGAAAGATGATTATGTAAATTATAGTTTTTGTTTGAAGAATATTTCAAAAATTGATAAAGCCGCCCATAGTGTTGCTCTTTCAGATATCGCTCCAAAACTATTAATTTCTACAAGTCCCGATTGGGAAGCAAAATCGAAATGGTTCTATGTGGTTAACGAAGATTACGGGAGTTTTAAAAGTATAAGAGCAATCAACAGAATGGTTGACTTACTTTTAGAAGATGCAAAAAACGAGATGGATTCGGTTAGCATACTGACACATTGGGTTGCTGATAATATGAGGTATTCAGGCATTTCGATGGGCGAGGGCGAAGGTTACACTTTACACAGTGGCGAGATGGATTTTACCGATAGATGTGGTGTTTGCAAAGATAAAGCAGGTTTGTTAATTACCATGTTGCGGGCAGCAGGTTTTGAGGCTTATGCTGCTATGACAATGGCAGGCTCAAGAATAGAAGATTTGCCTGCCGATCAGTTTAATCATAGTGTTTGTGTTGTTAAATTATCCGATGGAAAGTTTCATCTACTTGACCCTACATGGGTTCCTTTTGTTAGAGAGCTTTGGTCGAGCCTGGAACAGCAGCAAAATTATTTAATGGGTTTGCCTGAGGGAGCTGATTTAATGGAAACACCAATATCCGAACCTGAGAATCATTATTTAATGATAGATGAAAAGGCGAGTATCTCAAGTGATGGTTCGTTACAGGGAAAGATTATTGTAAAAGCCGAAGGTCAATCGGATGCAGCAATAAGAAGATACTTTGTTGGTAATTTCAAGTCAAAATGGGAATCGGTTTTTGATAGTGAGATGTTAAAGATATTTCCGGATATTGAATTTACATATTCCGGACTTGAGAATCCGTATGACTATTCTAGTCCTCTTATAATTACGATTGAATACAGTATTCCTGAATATGCATTTGTAAGTGCTAATGAGATTATATTTAAAGCTGTTGCTACAAATGATTTCCTTAAGAGATTTATGTATAATTTATATTTTGATGCAAAGCTTGAGCATAGAAAATACCCTTTCCGTGATAGATGTAGCAGGTTGGTTAAAATATCGACAGAATTAAAACTGCCTGATGGTTTTAAAGTGAAAGAGCTTTTGGATAAAAAAAATATTGAGTCTGATTTTACATCATTTGAGGGTAGTATGAAACAAGAGAATAGTACATTGTACATAAATGAGCTTGTAAAATTTGGGAAGCGTATTTATCAAGCTGATGAATGGCCAGCATATAGCAGAGCAGTTCAAGCTCAAAAAGAATTCTCCGGTTTTAGAATTATTTTAACTCATTAATGACATTATATAACATGAAGGTAATTGCTTACATATCATTTATTTTACTGATTTTACTTACAGCTTGCGAAGATAATACGGAGAAAAATATTAACTCAGAAACTTATCCCGAATCCGATGCTGTTTATGTTAAAATGGTGAAAGAGTATGTGTTGTACGAAGATGGTGACATCGAATATAATTATTATCATAAATTGAAATTACTTACTCATTTTGCTTTTAATCATAAGTACGGAGAAACTTTTATTGAATATAATCCCTTACATCAAAATATAGAAATTAATGATTCATATACAATAATGGCTGACGGGAAAAAGATTAATACACCGGATAATGCTTTTAATGAAGTCTTGCCACGGTCTGCTTCGGGTTCACCGGCTTTTAATATGTTACGCGAGATGGTTATAACTCATACTGCTTTAGAAGTAAACTCAAATATTGTTTTGGATTATAGCTTGAGCAGTGATGAGAGTTATTTCCCTTTTCTTATTGGTGATGAGGTGCTTAATGCAGAGTCGCCAATAAAAGACTTGGAGATACGTGTAATTGTTCCCGAAGGAATGAAGTTAAATTACAGATTGCTTAATGATACTGCAAATGTGAATATTTCGGATAAAGCAGGATCAAAAACATATACCTGGCATTTCGAAAATCTACCTGCAAAATATAGCGAATCATTTCATGAGGATATACATAAGCTATATCCTACACTTATTTTTTCGACTGCAAAAGACTATGATGAGATTCACGATTATTTTTTGAATCAAATGGCTTTCTCATATAACTTCAGTAATGATATTATTGATGAAATTCACTCTAAGATAAATATTTGGCATGGAAAAGATGAGCATATGTTAAACATTTGGAATTTTATTGTCGATGATTTCAAGTACTTTCCGGTAAGCGAAAAATACACAGGATTTAAACTTAATACAGTTCAGGATATTTGGAATAACAGCGGGGGAAATAAATTAGAAAAGACATTACTACTGTCAACAGCTTTAAATGAAGCCGGAATATTAGCTCAGCCTGTTGCTGTTGCATGCCCAAAGTTATTTGATGACACTTGTGGTAATCCATTGCTCTTTGAAGACTATCTGATTAAAACAGGTTATGAACATAACAAAGACATTTACATAAGTGCAATTGAAAAGGAAAGTCAATCGGAATTGTATAATCTGAATGGAAAATTGATTATTCCGCTAGACATTAATGACAATACGAAGTATGAGATTAAACTTGAAAATTCAATTCAGCGGGCGGATTTTGTTGGGAAATTAAAATTAACGAATAAATCAGAAATTTCAGGCTCAGTAATAGCAAACCTTCATGGAAGTCTGAATCCCTTTTTAATGCTATTGGAAAATCCTACGAAAGCGTATAAAATACTTAATAATGTTAAGTCAGCTAAAATTGAAGAACTTACAATGGGCAAAAGTTTAATTAATCTTGAAATTAAGGATAAATTGGACGATGAGCAATCGGGTTATTTGTTTTACAGCTTTGCTGAGTATAATAAAGGAATAGCATCTTTTCATATTCCTAATTTGCCTGAAAAAAGGTTAACGGCTTTTAAGATAAACTTCCCTTTTTCTGAGAATTACAGCTATACGCTTGAATTACCTGATAAGCTGGAATTGATTAATACTAACTTTTCGAAAACTATAAGTAATGAAATAGGCGAAGTTATTATAAAGATTGAGAAAAGGGACAATTTATTATTGTTTGAGAGAAGTATTACGATACCGAAGGATATAATTCAGGTTGATAAGTACAAAGATTTCAGAGCTTTGATAAAGCTATGGAATAATCCTAAATACAAAGAGCTTATTTTCAAGGAGTTATAAACCTGAGTTAATAATTTCCCCAATAATATGATTTTCAGGAAGGAAGCCCCAATGCCTTGAATCTTCGGCCTTGTCGCGGTTATCGTCAAGAACGAAATAATAGTTATTCTTGAAAGTGTATGAAGATGCTATTTGATTATTGATATATACTTCCCCTTTTTCTATTTTGATATTGTTGTTCTCGTATTGGCCAATTATTCTCTTGTATAAGTCAATATTCCTGATATTAATTGGCACCTTCCAATTCCGGGATGGAACAACAACAGTCCCGAAATTATCTTTAGTAAATGAATAATACGGTGAAACCGGAAAAATAGGAGGTAGGTCATAACCCGTTTTTCCTTCAAGCAATCTGACATTTGCAATTAGTTTATCTTTTGAAATTTCAACGGACATTTTCTCTGTAAGAGGAATATCATATACCCCGAGTTCGCTTATAAGCCTAACTTGTTGTAAATCATATTTATTAAAAAAGCTTTTCTTAAGTAGTCCGTTTTTTGAGACTATCCGGTATTGATACTGTATGTTTTCATTTTCTTGAATTTTCTTTCCGTTTATGAGCACATTCTTGGAAAATATTTGAAGAGTATCACCGGGTAAGCCTACACATCTGGATATCTTTTTTGGTTTTTCGGATACAGGTATATCATAGTATTTCGGGAGATGAAATGCGATAATGTCATTTCTTTGGGGAGATGAGTATGTAATAATTGGTTCTTCAATAAAGGGTAGCTTTATTCCATATCCGGCTTTAAATACAAATATATCTTGCCCTGGAAGTATTGAATTTGCCATTGTTTTGTCATTAACCGCTACCGAATCAAATATGATAGAATATGCAATTAGAAATACTATTACTACAATTCCTGTGTATAGAAATTTTCTTAAAAAGCTTTTCATAAGCTTCGCTGCGAAATAGCTATTTTAAAACGGATGATGCAGTTCTTAATAATCTGTTCCAGCGAATCTTGCCATCAAATAGTCCCTTGTCTTTATCAAGTGACATCCAAATAAATACAGCTTTACCAACAAGATGGTCTTCAGGAACAAAACCCCAATACCTTGAGTCGGCTGAGTTATGTCTGTTATCTCCCATAGCCCAATAATAGTCCATTTTAATGGTATAGCTGTTTGTTTCAACATCATTAATATAGATTCTGCCATCTTTTACATCCAAATCATTGTCTTCGTAAACATCAATTAAACGGCTGTAAAGAGGTAAATTTTCAAGTGTCAAATTAACAACCTGACCTTTGTGGGGAATAACAATAGGCCCGTAGTTATCTTCATTCCAGTTATAATCTAAACTAAAAGGAAAAACGCGAGGATTACCTTTGCCTTTTTCTTCGAGTTTACGGGTAACTGACGAAACAAAAGAAAAACTCTTAAACTTATCTCTTTCTTCTTGAGTTAAAGGAAGTATATATCTGCCACCCGAATAGCTGCTTTTATAATCGTCGTAAGGAATTCCTAATTTATCAAATATGCGTGGGTTTATTGGTTTTCCTTTAGTGCGTACTTCATAGTTAAATTGCATACCGGACATGAATTCCTGGGCTTTACCGTTTATATTAACCACTCCGTCAATAATTTGCAAAGTGTCACCCGGAATTGCTATACAACGCTTAATATAATTTTCGCGTTTATCTACCGGTCGGGTTATTACATTACCAAATTGCCGTTTATTTTTCCAAACCTGTTCGCGACCGTATGCTCTGATAAAACCGTAATAGCTGTGTCCCATGTAGTTTGTAAGTACAGTATCTCCTTCGGGAAAGTTAAAAACAATGGCATCGCCACGTTCAACACTACCTAAACCCGGCAGTCTTTTATAAGGCCATTTTATCCATTCGAGATACGATTTTGTTTCTTTAGTCAAAGGCAAAGTGTTATGAGCAAAAGGGAAGGACAGAGGTGTATTAGGTAATTTAGGTCCGTAACTGATTTTGCTAACAAAAAGATAATCACCAACCATTAAAGATTTTTCCATTGATGAAGTAGGAATTGTATAAGCCTCGAAAAAGAACATCCTGATAAAAGTTGCAGCAACAACAGCAAATATGATAGCATCTACCCATTCAATAATAAAAGTTTGCTTTTTAACACCTTTTTTCTTCCAAAAAGCCCAATGTACTTTTTTACTTATATAAACATCATATAATATTACAATCCCGGGCAAAAGCCAAAAGTTATCAAGCCATATTAACCACAGAATAAATAATATAGTTGCAACTGAAAATTTGAACCATTTGTTTTTTAAAAAACTTATCATGTCTTATCTTTTTATTGAAGTTCTATTTTAATTTTAGTAAATCATTCATGCCAAATACGCCAGTTTTATCTATAATAAACTCTGCTGCCAATAAAGCTCCAATTGCAAAACCCTGCCTGTTTTTAGCATTATGTTCAATTTCAATGCTATCAACGGATGATTCATATTTTATAGTATGTTTACCCGTTACATTTCCTATTCTTTCCGCATTTATTTGTATTTCATCATTCTTGGCTTCTTCGTTACAAACCCACGATGATTTATTATCTAAAATATTTATTATATCGTTTGTAAGGCTAACTGCCGTTCCGCTTGGAGCATCAATCTTATTAATATGGTGTGTCTCACTTACTTCAACTGAATAATCAGGAAAACTACTCATCATGCTTGCGAGCTTCCTGTTCAGTTCAAAAAAGATATTTACCCCAAGGCTGAAATTCGATGCATAAAAGAATGCAGATTTATTTTTTTTTACAGCACTAATAATGTCATCATATCTGTTTAGCCAGCCGGTTGTTCCCGATACTACCGGAATACCTGCTTCAATACATTTTAAAATATTTGAATAGGCTGTGTCAGGTGTTGAGAATTCAATTGCTACATCGGCATCCTTAAAGCTCAAACTTGAAAATAAATCTTCGTCACCTTTATCAATGCGAAGAATAACTTTATGTGATTTCTCGATGGCGAGTTTTTCAATCTCTTTTCCCATTTTTCCGTAACCAATCAAAACGATATTCATAACAGTGCTTTTTTACGCCTGCAAAAGTAATTAAAAGAATGAATTTTTAGAAGTCCCCTATAATGTATGTTTAGTGGTGTTTATGACAAAATAGTTAAGTTATTACCAAATATTTATCAGCTTAGATTCTTTGTTTTGTATGCTTAAAGAAAGATAAGATTATCCGTAAACTTTGAATATTAGAATTTTAGCTTAGAATTATTAAGCTAATAATAATATCCGATAAAACTGCTCCAATTGCTACGTTATTGTTTCTACAAAAAAAAAGTCCCGCAATACGGGACTTTTTTTATATAAAACGAAGTTTTATTTTTTTACTACATTAACAATTGCTTCAAAAGCTTTTGGATGATTCATTGCTAAGTCTGCAAGAGTCTTCCTGTTAATATCAATATTTTTCTTGTGAAGTTTACCCATAAATTCAGAATATGACATCCCAAATTCTCTTGCACCAGCATTTATTCTTTGAATCCATAGAGCACGGAAACTTCTTTTCTTATTTCTACGGTCACGATAGGAATATTGTAATGCTTTTTCAAGAGAGTTTTTAGCAACTGTATAAACATTTTTTCTTGCTAAAAAGTATCCTTTCGTTTGTTTTAGAATTTTTTTTCTTCTTTTCCTTGAAGCTACTGCATTTACTGATCTTGGCATAATTTACTTTTTTTTGAATGCTTAGCGACTTGTCTTAATAAACAAATTCTTTGGGCTAATTACATTCCGGTTTTTAATTAAAATCTATAAATTGGTTATTTGCTTATTTCATTGCTAAGCAAAGCTTAACGTTTTTCTCATCTGCTTTATCCACAGAAGTGAAATAACCAAGATTTCTTTTTCTCTTTTTTGACTTTTTAGTCAAGATGTGGCTTTTGAAAGCGTGCTTTCTTTTAATTTTACCACTTCCGGTAAGCTTAAATCGCTTCTTTGCTCCGGATTTTGTTTTCATTTTAGGCATAATTCATTGTTTTGCGAACGTTTAGCGATCTTTTAATTAATAAGATTCTTACGGCTAATACGATCTGGTTTATTAATATATTTATTATTTCTTCTTTGTCTTAGGCGATATAAACATAATCATTCTTTTACCCTCAAGCTTAGGTAATTGCTCTACTTTGCCAATATCTTCCAATTCCTGTGCAAGTCTTAGTAAGAGAATCTCTCCTTGTTCTTTAAAAAGAATTGATCGTCCTTTAAAAAACACAAAGGCTTTTACTTTTGCACCGTCTTCAAGAAATTTTCTTGCATGTTTTAATTTAAAATTATAATCATGCTCATCGGTTTGTGGTCCGAATCTAATTTCTTTTAATACTATTTTAGCAGATTTAGCTTTTAGCTCTTTTTGTTTCTTTTTTTGATTATACAGGAATTTCTTATAATCAATAATTTTACAAACAGGTGGATTCGCATTTGGCGAAATCTCAACTAAGTCAAGACCTAATTCTTCTGCCATATGCAATGCTTCACGTAGTGAAACAATTCCATCTTCCTCAATATTTTCACCAACAAGCCTTACAGTTTGTGCTGTAATATACTTATTAATATTGTGAGGGTTTTTCACTTCACGTCTCTGCGGATATCTCTTTCTAAAATTAGCTATGTTTTTGTCCTCCTAATTTTAATTAATTAATTTCTTCTAATTGATCTTCAACCTCTTTATTTATCAAATCGGTAAATTCTTTTATAGTCATTTTACCAATATCTTCACCACCTTGTTTCCTTACTGAAATAGTGTTGTTTTCAACTTCTTGTTCTCCAACAATCAGTAAGAATGGAATACGCTTTAATTCGTTATCCCTTATCTTTCTACCGACCTTTTCATTACGGTTATCAATTATGGTGCGAATATCGGAATTATTTAGAATATTCAAAACATTTTTTGCATAGTCTGTAAACTTCTCGCTAACCGGGATAACAACAGCCTGATCAGGTGTTAACCACAAAGGGAATTTTCCTGATGTATGTTCAATTAAAACAGCAACAAATCGCTCCATTGAGCCAAATGGTGCTCTGTGAATCATTACAGGGCGATGTTTCTGGTTATCAGTACCAATATATTCGAGTTCAAATCTTTCGGGCAAGTTATAATCAACCTGAATTGTCCCAAGTTGCCATTTTCTGCCAAGTGCATCTTTTACGATAAAATCAAGTTTTGGTCCGTAAAAAGCTGCTTCGCCATGTTCTACAACTGCATTCAAGCCTTTCTCTTTTACTGCATCTTGGATAGCTTTTTCGGCTTTATACCAGTTTTCATCGCTACCAATATATTTTTCAGGCGAATTTGGGTCTCTCAATGATACCTGAGTAATAAAGTCTTTAAAGTTTAGCGTTTTGAAAATATAAAGCACTATGTCAATAACTTTCATAAATTCATCGCTGAGCTGGTCAGGTGTACAAAAGATATGTGCATCGTCTTGAGTAAAACCACGAACTCGGGTTAAACCATGCAATTCGCCATGTTGCTCGTAACGATAAACAGTACCAAACTCGGCAAATCGAACAGGTAAGTCTTTGTACGAACGGGGTTTTGATTTATATATCTCGCAATGATGCGGACAATTCATTGGTTTAAGCAGAAATTCCTCGTCGTCAGCAGGTGTATGTATCGGCTGAAAAGAGTCTTTACCGTATTTTGCATAATGACCTGATGTAACATAAAGTTCTTTTTGTCCAATATGAGGTGTTATAACAGGTTCATAACCATATTGCTTTTGAACCTTTTTTAAAAAGTTTTCAAGTCTTTCTCTGAGTTGGGCTCCTTTTGGAAGCCAAAGAGGAAGTCCCATACCCACTCTTGACGAAAATGTGAAAAGTTCAAGATCTTTACCTATTTTTCTGTGATCTCGTTTTTTTGCTTCTTCGAGCATAGTTAAATACTCAGTCAGCATTTTTTGTTTAGGGAATGATATTCCGTAAAGCCTTGTTAATTGCTTACGATGTTCATCACCACGCCAGTATGCACCTGCGATGCTTAAAAGCTTAAAAGCTTTTACATAGCCTGTGTTTGGAAGATGAGGCCCACGACATAAATCGGTAAATTTACCTTGTTTATAGAATGATATTGTGCCGTCTTCAAGTTCACTTATCAGCTCTAACTTGTATTCGTCGTTTTTGGTAGTAAAAAATGACAATGCTTCGTCTTTTGAAACTTCTTGACGATCGAAGATGTTTTTCTGGCTAACCAATTCAGCAACTTTCTTCTCTATTTTCTGGAAATCATTTTCTGAAATAACTCTGTCGTCACCAAGGTCAACATCATAGTAAAATCCATTATCTATGGTTGGTCCAATTCCAAACTTAATTCCTGGATATAATGATTCCAGGGCTTCTGCCATAATATGAGCAGACGAATGCCAGAAAGCATGCTTTCCCTCTTCATCTTTCCATGTATGAAGGTTTATTTCAGCGTCAGTATTTATCTTTCTTGATGCATCCCAAAGTTCGCCATTTACAGTTATTGAAAGCACTTGTTTGGCTAGTTGACTGCTTATTGATTGAGCAATCTCAATACCTGTAACACCCTTAGGAAACTCTTTTACCTGTTTGTCAGGAAATGTTATTTTAATCATAGTTTATGGTAATCTTATAAAAAAAACTTGTCGGTAAAAATAATAATTATTTACCGACAAGTGTGTTCTAAAAAGAAAAATAATTAATGGAAAAAATATTCCAATAAAAATTATTCAACTACTTTAAAGTCTGCTTTTTCAGCTCCGCAAACAGGACAAACCCAATCTTCGGGGATGTCTTCAAAAGCTGTTCCTGCCGGTATACCACCATCGGGGTCACCTATGGCCGGATTGTATTCATAACCACAAACTTCACATTCATAATTTTTCATAATATTTAATTTATTGTTGAGGTAAAGTGTACTTTAAATTCTCAAATGTACCATCTTTTACTTCAATTGTTGTTCCTTCAGGATTCATTGCTGAAAAAGAAAATGTTCCTGATATTTTCTCGTCAGTTGTGTTAACTTTTGATAAAACAACTTCACCATTGGTAGCAGTATAAACATCATTTAAAGAAACTCCATTTGTGTATACACCTTCAAAATCAGCTGAAATTGAATCTAATGAAAGAGTGTAAGTTCCTTCTGTTGATCCGAAAACTGTTAAGGCGATAACATCACCTGACAATGATGTTCCTGTAATTAGGAAGTTGGCACTATCAAGTACAGTTAGTCTTACTGAGGCTTTCCAGTCTGTATCATTAACAGTTGCAGACATTGATGCTAAGTTAAGGCTATCTTTATCACAAGATGTAAAAAATGTTGAAAATAATATTGCTGTGATTGCAATTAGTAATAGATTCTTTTTCATAATTGTTTTTGATTGGATTTAATTATTTTTCTTTAATAATGTTTATTCTTCTTTTTTTGTGTCTTCTGCTTTTACTTCTGCTTCAGTTGTTTCACTCACTTCTGCTTCTGCTTCTGCTTTTGCTGCTTCCGCAGCTGCTTCTGCTTCTGCAGCTAGTTCTGATTGTTTGGCTGAAATAGCTTCTGCTCTGGCTTGATTAACTTTACTTTCAGCAGAAATACGTGCCTTAGTTTCTTTGTCAATATCAGCTTTTACTTTATCGGTTTTTGCTAAGATTTTTGCTTCTTTAGCTTCCATCCAATCTTTAAAGCGTTCTTCAGCAACTTCCTCAGAGAAAGCACCTTTTTTTACTCCCTTAAGGAGATGGTTTTTGTAAATTACACCTTTATAGCTCAAAATCGCTCTAACGGTATCACTTGGCTGTGCACCATTCTGAATCCAATTAAGAGTCTTGTCAAAATCAAGCTCAATAGTAGCCGGGTTGGTATTAGGGTTATACGATCCTACTCTCTCAATGTACTTACCATCCCGTGGTGCTCTGCCGTCAGCAATTACGATATGATAGAAGGGTTTACTTTTTCTACCATGTCTTGCTAGTCTAATTTTTACTGGCATACTTCTTTTTATTAGTTATTAAATGTTTAAAAAATTGTGCGGCAAAGATAATACTTTATTTAAATAGGAAAATTTATTTCGATGATTATTTTAAGTCAATATGATATTTCCTTAGATTCTGTTATTTAGCGATTTGCGAAGTTTGTCCAGGCTTTGATAATGTTAAAATGCTTTATTAGCTTTACATCAGTAAAAACAAGACGAAAAATCATGCTAAATATTAGTGAGTTTGTTGATGTAGGATATGTGTCTAAATCACATGGAATAGAGGGTAATGTAGTGCTTAGGATTAACGATAGTTTTCCTGATGAAACAGATGAAATTGAGTTTATTTTTATTGAGATAGATGGCGGACTTGTGCCATTTAAAATTGTAGAGATAAATTTGAGAAATAGTTTGACTGCTCTGCTTAAGGTTGAAGATATTGATACAGATGAGCAGTTGAAACGCTTAATTGGATGTCCGGTGTTTTTTGCTAAAAAGGATTTGAATAGCAATATTTCCGAATCAAATACTGATATTACCGGTTACTTGCTTTTTGATAAAAAACAAGGCGAAATTGGGCTTATTGACTCGGTATTAGATTATAAAACAAATGAACTTATAAGAATTTTGTTAAATAAAAAAGAAATTTTAATACCGTTTAATAATGAATTAGTTGTGTCGATTGATAATAAAAAGAAAGAAATAATTATGAGACTGCCAGATGGATTATTAGATATCAATAAGCAAAGCTAAGACCCTCTATAAGTTATTTAATAATTTCAGGAGGGTTCTAAAAATTCATTTGCATCAAGATTTGCATAGTTTTTTATAAACAATAAAAATTTACGAAGAACTATCGGGATAATTTAAGGAAATTTGAAGAAGTATATAAAAAACTATTTAAACCCTATGGGAACAGATATAATAAA
>JANTGP010000069.1 GCA_024762835.1 Bacteroidota bacterium | reverse complement strand
AATTATTTTTAGCTCCATTTAATACATAGACGCAAAATATTGAAATGGTTGCCTGTAAAGTACTAAATTATAGCTACGTTCCCGTTATTTATACTCAATGTAAATAAGGTAGTATGTATTGTTACGAAATGTAGTTAAGAGTTTCAGAATTTATTATTTATTAATGACTATTTATTAATAGTGCCCAAAATAATTGACAATTTATAATTAATAATTGATAATCTTGGGAATAAATAGTCTGTTTTGCAGCTAATTAAAAATATTAAGTTTATTTTTATAAATTTGTAACAAAAGCTTTAGAATTAAGTATTATACTTGTTAATTGCACTTAAAATAAATACAAAGACAAATGAAGAGAATTCTTACAAAATCGAATAACCGAATGATTGGTGGTGTTTGTGGTGGTCTTGCAGAATATTTCGATTTAGACCCAACATTGGTTAGAGTGGCTTATGTACTTGTGTCGTTTTTCAGTATCGCTTTTCCCGGAATACTTGCATACTTTATTTTGTGGTTGATAATGCCCGACCCGAACAAAACAATCAGAAACAGTTAATCCGGTTTACCGAAAAAGCTTTGATTGACCTCTTCAACTATGAAGTCATTTTCCAGCTTTTCTTGCAATTCTTTTGAGTCTTTGCAAACATAAATCTGTCCTTCCTTGATAAAAGAGATTGTGCCGGTTTGTTCCGATACAACTATTGTAACAGCATCGGTAAGTTCGGTAATCCCAACAGCTGCAAGATGTCTCATGCCGTATTCAGCCGGAATTTGTTTTTCTGAAATTGGTAAAACACAGCGGGCAGCGAATAAAACTTTTCCTTTAATTATTACTGCACCATCATGTAAAGGGCTGTTTTTAAAGAAAATATTAACCAATAAACGGCTTGATGTTTCAGCATTTAAAACATCTTTAATTTGCACAAAGGGTCTTAAATCTATTGATCTCTCAAACACTATCAAAGCGCCTGTCTTTGTCATAGACATTGTACGGCAGGCTTTTACTATTTCAATAATATTAATGGAAGCTACTTTACTGCTTGCCGTCTGGAAGTATCTTAAAAATTTGAATTTATTTTGTGTGAAATATCTGCTTCCCAAAAGTAAAAATCCTTTACGCAATTCAGGTTGAAAAACAATAATAAGGGCAATAACACCCACACCGATAAACTGCCCGAGAATAGACCCAAGCAGTTGCATATTTAAAGCCTTCACAAACAACCACAGCAAGTAAATAGCAAATATCCCGAGAAATATTTTTATAGCTACAGTTCCTCTTATCAGTGTGTACACCTGATAGAGCAGAAATGCAACAAGTAAGATGTCGATAACATCTAATAACCTGATTGTAATAAAGAGTAAATTCATGATATTTTACAAAGCAATAAAAGTATACAATTTCTTGAAAAAGAAAAATTGAAAAATCGAATAGCTAATAATCACTTTTGTCTTTTTATATTGACTGTTATATATAGCTTGAAATTAAATGTTCTTTGCTTGTAGGGTAATTATTATTTCATTTTCACTTCAATGGAGTTGTAGATAGTTTTTCGAGAAATTTTTGTATTTTTGAGAAAATTCATTTTCCATGAAGAAGAAAGAGATTATTACTACAATATACGAATACGAAGCTGCTGATAAACTTAAAGATGCAGACTTATTGCTGATAAATAAAGCTAAAGAAGCTTGTAATAATTCTTATTCACCTTACTCACATTTTAGTGTTGGTGCTGCTGTATTGTTAGAGAATGGTGAGATTATTTCAGCAAGCAATCAGGAGAATGCAGCCTATCCTTCGGGACTTTGTGCAGAACGGGTGGCTATGTTTTATGCTAATTCAAAATATCCGGATGTTGCTGTAAAGTCAATTGCCATTGCCAGTGCCAATAAAGATGGTTTTATTGAAAAGCCGGTTCCACCATGTGGTGCTTGCAGGCAGGTATTGATGGAAACAGAGCAACGCTTTAAAAAAAATATAAAGGTTATTTTGGCCGGAAACAATAAAGTTTTTGAAATTTCAAGCGTAGAGCAACTTTTACCTTTATCTTTCGATAGCAGATTCTTAAAGTAATAATTTCACTTCGTCTTTTTAATAATGGATTCTTTACCAAACATGCCACTTGCCGAACGTCTTCGCCCGACTAGTCTTGATAATTATTTCGGTCAGGCACATTTGGTTGGAAAGAATGCAATAATGCGGCAGATGATTGAATCCGGCAATTTGCCCTCTTTTATACTGTGGGGTCCGCCGGGCGTTGGTAAAACTACACTTGCAAAAATTATTGCAAAACAACTCGATAGACCCTTCTTTACTCTAAGTGCTGTTAGCTCAGGTGTTAAAGACGTAAGGGAAAGCATCGAAAAGGCAAAGAAACTACAGTTCTTTAATAAGCCTAACCCAATTTTATTTATTGATGAGATTCATCGTTTTAGTAAGTCTCAACAAGACTCTTTGCTTGGTGCTGTAGAACAGGGTATTGTAACATTGATTGGGGCAACAACGGAGAATCCATCATTTGAAGTTATTTCACCCTTGCTATCGCGATGCCAGGTTTACATCTTAAAAGCTCTTAGCGACGAAGAATTACTTCAGCTTCTTGACAAAGCAATTAACGAAGATTATTATCTGAAGAGCAGGAATATAGTATTAAAAGAAAAGGAAGCGATTTTGCGTCTTGCAGGAGGTGATGCTAGGAAGCTTTTAAATATTATTGAATTATTGGCCGCTTCAGATAACTCCGCTAAAATACTCATTACCAATGATAAGGTCTTGGACTTAGTTCAGCAAAATATTGCCATGTATGATAAAAATGGCGAGTTACATTACGATATAATATCAGCTTTTATAAAATCAATACGGGGAAGCGACCCGAATGCGGCTGTTTATTGGTTAGCCAGAATGGTTGAAGGCGGTGAAGATCTTAAGTTTATTGCACGCCGCTTAGTCATTTTAGCGGCTGAGGATATAGGATTGGCAAATCCAAACGCTCTATTGCTTGCCACAAGTTGCTTTCAGGCTGTAAGCCTTATCGGTTGGCCCGAGTCGCGTATTATTCTTTCTGAAGCAGCAATTTATCTTGCCACATCGCCAAAGAGCAATTCGGCATATATGGCAATTAAAGATGCTCAAAAAACGGTTCAAAAAACCGGAAATCTTTCAGTGCCTCTTCAAATACGAAATGCAGTTACAAATCTGATGAAGAATGAGGGTTACGGAAAAGATTATAAATATGCACACAAATTTGAAAATAGCTTTACCGAAATGGAATTTTTACCCGACGAACTTTCGGGGAGGCAGTTCTACAAACCAAAAGATAATCTTAAAGAATCGGAGTTAGCTAACAAATTGCGTAAAATGTGGAAAGAAAAATATAAATATTAATTATGATGCCACCTTTAGTATAATCTTGTTGTCTGATATTAAACAATAAATATGAGGAAGTTTAAAATAGAAGCATTTAGCATGAAAATATCTTACCTGAAGCAAATAAGCCTTATTCTTTTGACAATCCTTATTTTTACATCTTGCTTTAAAGAAGTAAAAAAGCCAAATTGGAATGTAGACCTTACAGCACCTCTTCTCAATGCAAGTTTAAGTATAGATAATATATTGTCAGACAGTCTTATTAGTGTTGGCGACGATAGTCTTGTTAGTTTTGTGTACGAAGATGAGATATTCAGATTTAATCTGGATTCTTTTATCTCGATGCCGGATACAAGTTATCGTTATGCAGCATATTTAGATTCGATTCAGCTTGGTACAATGACCATTGTTGAGAGTGTTACTTTGGGTGATATAATCACAAATGCCGGTTTGGGATTGTTTATTACCGATGGAAGCTCTTACACAATACCGCCTCTTACCGGCTTATCCTCTGACGATATTATTATTGATGCCTCGGAGTATTTTCAGACAATGACACTTACTGAAGGCTTGCTCGATATTACAATAGAAAACCAATTGCCAATTGATATTACGAACCTTATCTTTCAAATGGTAAACTCGGATGGGGGAGAAGTAATTGTTCTCGACACTTTCTTAATAATTGAGAGTGGCAGCTCTGAGACAAAAACTGTTTCGCTTGGCGGAAAAACTATTAAAGGCAACCTTATAGGACAGATATTAAATATGGATTCACCCGGTAGTAATGGCGATGTGCTTATAAACTATGCCGATGCATTGATAACAAGCATTAAGGTTTACGATTTGGTGCCCTATCAGGCAACGGCTATTTTCCCGACACAAAACTTATTAGATAAGGGCGATAAGATATATTTTGAGATAAATGATATTCAGCTTTACGAGATGGATGCACGCGAGGGAATATTATCTATTGATGCATATAACACAATTGAAGACCCTGTGCATTTTACCTACACCCTTCCGGGATTAACCATTGATGGCGACACCTTTTCTGTTTCCGGAATTATTGATGCAGCCTCAAACGGGCAAGCTTCTGTTCTTCATATGGTTCATGATGTTTCGGGTTATCATCTCGATTTAAGAGGAGCAGGACCAACAGAAAGGCTTTACAATCAAGACTTAAATAATAATGGAGTAATTGATGAAGATACGGTAAATACGGTATTTGTTCTTGCCCTTGCCGGAATTGATTCAACAGGCCATCTTATTTCTTTATCTCTTCAGGATAGCTTTATTTTTGAAAGCTCGCTTACTGAACTTGTGCCGGAATATGGAAAAGGATTTCTTGGAAAAGACACTTTCCCCGGAAGTGGAAATACCAGACCCGGGTTATTTGACAAGTTAAACGATGCGAATATTTCTCTCGAAGATGCAAGATTATCTCTCAAAGTGAGTAACCAGATTGGGCTTGAGGCTGCATTATATATTGACGAGATTACAGCGACGAATACTCATACCCTTCAGTCGAAAACATTGCAAATTACCGGTATTGATAACCCATTTAGTTTCGCAAAGCCTGATGACCCTTTCTCAATAGATGTTGATGTCGACCCTGTAATTAAAACCATAACATTGGATAACTCAAACTCAAATGCAAAAGAGTTAATAGAGATACTGCCGGATGTAATTTCGCATTCAATTGAGTTTTATCTTAATCCGGATAACGATTATCCTCCCTTCTGTACCGGTACTGATTTTATTTATTATAATAGCGATATGACAGCAAATCTTAATATTGAGATACCCCTGTCGATTTCTGCAAGTAATATTGTTTTGAGTGATACAATTCCCATCGATATTACTCAAGAGAGTTTTGAAAATATAAATTCAGGTAGTTTATTTCTTGTTGTTGATAATGGTTTTCCTTTAACAGCAAAGCTAAGTATTTATCTGTTAGATGGTTTAAATATTGAGATTGATGAGTTGGAAGTTCAAAGCTATGTGTCGGCGGCAAATTATGATACAGAATCAAATAAGGTAATAAGCTCCGAAATATCACGGCTTGAAATTAAACTTAATCAAAGTAATATTGATAATTTGATTAATGCCGAGAATATAAGAGTAATTGTAAGCTTTAATACATCGCCACAAAACCAATACGTAAGAATATATAGTAGTTACACATTAGACCTGTTCTTAACAGCAGATGTAAATTATCATATAAACCCTTCTTAATAAATAAACTTTAGATAGCTTTTTCCCGAACAATCGGACAATTAATTTGTCTATTCTAAGAGTCATTTTTAAGCAATATGTATATATTGATATTTAGATTCATTATTAACATCTTTGTAAAATTATAAATCAGTAATAGAATGGATAAAAAATCGAAATTAATACCGTGGATATTAGCAATAATTATAACAATTGCTGCTGTTATATATCAAAGGGCAACAGGTCCGACTTATCCCAAAAAAGTTAAAGTTTCAATTAACAATACCGACTACAAATTAAAACTTCTCAGAAGCTCAAGTTTAGACAAACTTGCAAAAGTTGAATTGGCGATACCCGATAAGAATGTGACAGGTAAATTATTTTATAAAGCCTATCCGCTTGGAAAAGAATGGAAAGAGCAAACAATGCAACGAGAAGATGATAATCTGACTGCAGTAATTCCGGGCACAATGATGGCCGAGAAGTTTGAATATTATGCAGAACTGAGTTCCGGTAACGAAACAGTAAGTGTTTTAAAAGAAAGCCCTGTAGTTATAAGGTTTAAAGGAGGTGTCCCATGGTACATTCTTATTCCTCATATCTTAAGCATGTTTCTGGGAATGTTGTTCGCAAATTTTGTTGCCCTAATAATCTTATTTAAACATCCCGATTATAAGTTTTATCTCTATGTGACATTTATTCTTCTTACTATCGGCGGAATGATTTTAGGTCCATTTGTACAACTTTACGCTTTTGACGAGTTATGGGCAGGTGTTCCTTTTGGTTGGGATTTAACCGATAATAAAATGCTGATTGGTTTCCTTGTATGGGGAATTGCTGTACTTGGTAACATTAAAAAGAGAAGGCCTTATCTTGCTGTAATTGCAGCAGTTATAACTCTAGTGATTTTCTCAATTCCTCATAGTATGTATGGTTCTGAACTTGATGCCACAACAGGGAAAATTATTCAAGGATAAATATTAATTATTTTATAAAAGCATTAACAATGAAAAAACTTAAAGTAGCTGTTCTTAAAGAAACTAAAACACCACCGGACAGAAGGGTTGTACTTCCACCGTCTGAAGCTTTAGAGGTAACAAAACGTTTTCCTAATGTCGAGTTGTTTATCCAACCCAGCGACATCAGAAGCTATAAAGATGAAGAATATACCGAATTGGGATTAAATCTTAAGGAAGATGTTAGTGATTGCGATATCTTACTTGGCGTAAAGGAGGTTAAGATTGATAAATTAATCCCTGAAAAGACATATCTCTTTTTCTCGCATACAGCGAAAAAGCAAAGCTATAACAGACCGCTTCTTCAAGCTTTCTTAAAAAAGAAAATTACCTTACTCGACCATGAGTATTTGACAGATAAGAATGGAATGCGACTTGTTGCTTTTGGACGATGGGCTGGCATTGTTGGTGCATACAACGGCTTAATTGCATTTGGAAAAAGGAACAATCTGTTTGATTTGAAAAGAGCAAAAGATTGCCACGACCTGAAAGAAATGATAAGTGAGGTGGAAAAGATTAAATTGCCTGCTATCAAGATTTTAATTACAGGAGGCGGTAGAGTTGCCCACGGTGCTTTGGAAACATTGGCACCATTAAACCTGAAGATTGTAAGTGCAGAAGATTTCTTGACAAAGACATACGACGAAGCTGTAATTTGCCAGATAGAACCTGATAATTATACGAAACGTAAAGATGGTTCTGAGTTTGACATGATGCACTTCTTTAAAAATCCCGAAGCTTACGAATCAACATTTAAACCTTATACAAAAGTTACTGATTTTTATATTCCTTGCCATTTCTGGGATGAGGAATCACCTGTCTTCTTCTCAAAAGATGATATTCGTGAGGATGACTTTAAGATAAGTGTAATTGCCGATGTGAGCTGTGATATTGACGGACCTGTTGCATCAACAATCCGCCCGTCTACAATTGCAGATCCGTTTTACGGTTACATACCTGAAACAGGCACAGAGGGAGATGCTTGGGATAAAAATAATATTACAGTAATGGCTGTTGATAATCTTCCGGGCGAATTACCACGCGATGCTTCTATAGATTTTGGTCAAGGTCTTATCGACAAGGTTTTTCCGTCGATGTTTGGTGAGGATGTAGATGGAATTGTTGAAAGAGCTACCATTACAAAAGATGGAAAATTGACTAAGCTTTTCAGTTATTTGCAAGATTTTGCAGATGGAAAAGAATAGTTTTCCCAATATCATCCGATAGTATTCTATGATTATAAAAAGTATCCTGTAAGTAAATTAAGCCTATAGGATATTTTTTTTTGCAAAAAGTTATCCGGCCAGGAAATACCGCTTAGTAAATTAATCAAGTAGCTATCGGCTGTAATTAAAGCTCTTCATTTATCTATCGCTGTTTATTCCGATTTTTTTCGGGATAGTTTATAAATTCGATACCCTTGGATGACATAGGGCTTACTCGATAGGTATAGGGTTTGAAATGCAATTGACTTATAAATTATTATTTTACATGAAGAAAACCAATAGATAATATATCCCAACAGCTATAAACAATAAAGCAACAACACGTCTGAACCATTTTTCAAAAACTTTCATCTTGTTATAAACATTGCCAACTCCTCCAATTGCAAAAGCAATAATCCATGCAAAAATTATTACCGGTAAACCTGTCCCAATAGCAAATATAATAGGAAGGTAAAGACCCGATGTGCTTGAAATGGTCATTGGAATAAGCATGCCAAAATATAGGACACCGCTATATGGACAAAAAGCCAAGGCAAAAACAATTCCTAAAAGAAGTACGCTCCAAAAACCTGATTGGCTTTTCTCTTGCATCTTGTCGGATAATTTACCTAGCGAAGGGAATGGTATTTTAACTATATCAAGCATCAGTAATCCAATGATAATAAGCAATGGGCCTAATAGTTTTTCGCCATATTTTTGCAAAGCACCGGAAATTTCAAACTGGCTTGCACCAAAATAGAATATTAAACCTATTGTTGTATAGCTAACTCCTCTTCCCAGAGTATAAATTAGCCCGTGTATAAATACTTTCCTGCGATTTTCAATATCTTTGCCAATATAGGCAATAGCTGTTAAATTTGTGGCAAGCGGGCAAGGGCTGATTGCTGTCATCAAGCCAAGAATTAATGCAGAAAGAAATGGCAATTGGGTGTTTTCCAGTAAGGATTGCAGAAACTCCATCTATTCTAGCATTTTATCAATTACCTTTTTAATTTTGGATTTTAATTTATCAGGGTTCGAACGTGCATACATAAAGGCATCGTTTGTTAAATCTTCCCTCTTGTCATCTTTTATAAATAGTAATGTTTGCCCCGATACCTTTATTATTTTTGAAAATTCTTCACCTTCTTCTGTATCCATGTCAACTGAAAGAAATGTAATATCTTCATCTTTCATCATCGAGGGATAAAGTTCGTTTAATGAATTACGTGTTTCCTCTTCAACTGCAATACATGTTGCACAGCGATGACTGTAGTGAAAATAGTAAACTTCAATTAGGGGCTTATCATCCTCTTTGTTTGAGGTATTAGTTTCTTTTTGTGAATATGCTGAAAACATTACAGCAAATAGGAGGACTAAAAGGATATTTATCTTTTTCATGGTATATAAATATTTGATTATATTTTTGTTAATAAGTCTTTAAGTTCTTTCTCTGAAGGAACACGACCTTTGGTGATAACTTCTTCATTTATTACTAAACCCGGGGTTGTCATTATATTGTACGACATAATATCCATTATATCTTTTACATTACTGACATTTGCCTGAATATTGTTTTCGGCAATAACCCTTTTAACTCTTTTTTCAAGAGTAATGCAATTGGGGCAACCTGTCCCAAGGATTTTAACTTCCATTAGATGATGTGTTTTAAATTAATTTCGTATTTCGTAAAATTACGAAACAAAAATATAAAAAAATATTAATGCCGGAATAAATCAGAGAAAATAATTTTAACTTCATTCCAAACATCAACATTTAAGCAATATTTAATTTTTGGATATTCGATATTACCTTTAATCAATCCGGCATTTTTCAATTCTTTTAAATGTTGTGATAATGTTGAGCGTGCTATTGGTAGTATTTTATCTAAATCGCCACTAAAACAGCAGGCTTTGGTGGCAAGAAACTCAAGAATATAAACTCTTACAGGATGAGATAATGCTTTGGCATATCTGGCTATTGTTTCATGCTTATCGGTTAATACATGCTTGCTTTCCATAAATACAAATTTTGTTCTGAAGCGAACAAAGGTACTTAATTCAAGTAGGAATACAAGAGTATATCGTAGTTATCTTTCAGCAAATGAAACAAAATTGCGAAAAAAAATGAATGACGAACAAGGATTAACGATTTTTGATTTCAGAATTAAGGGCGAAAAAGACGTTTTTTTACGCCCAAAGGATAAACCCCAAAAATACTCTAGAAGTAAGAATGAATAAATTTGATTTAGAAGAACGCTTAATAAATTTTTCAGTTTCGATAATTGAGATTACGAAAGAAATGACAAACAATTATGCAGGAATGCATTTATCAAAATAATATGAAACGATGACAAATCAACAATCGAAAATAAACCCACCTGCGGAACGGGCAGGTCTAAAATCGTTAATCGGTGTTCCTTGTTCTTTGTTCTTCAATCAAAAATGAATAAATAAGTCGAAAAAATAACAATAGTTATCTTTCAGCAAATGAAACACAATTGCTATAAAAAAAATGAATGATAACAAGGATTAACGATTTTCGATTTCAGCCAAAAGGAAACTTTTTTAATCAACAACATCGTTTTTAAAAATCATAAAGAAACCGCCCTGAAAGGGCAACTGATTTCATCCCAAAGGCAACGCCTTGGGGAGAAATACAAAAATGAATGACCGCCCTGAAAGGGCAGTTTATACCAATTGTATTTCAAACTATCCCGAGAAAATCGGGATAAATACCGATAGATAAATGAAAAGCTTTAATAAACAAATCCGATGGTTATCGGATGAAATTAAAGCTCACCCGATAACCATCGGGTTCATTTACTAATCGGTATTATATTAGTTTACCTCAGCTCGGCGTAGTTTAGTAATAGCGTAACTAAGCAAAAAAATAATTATAACCGATTAATTTATTTGCTTTATGTAGCCGGTAGGCATATATTTACTTATCGGTTCTTTTTTATAAATTAAAATATAAACAAATGACAGATTCTAAACAAAACAAATTAGCAATCCCATTAGGTATTTAGCTACAACATTGATTATTTTGCATTGAGGGATATTTTTGGCTGCCATAGGAACAAAACACGCAACAATCGCCTTTCTTGGCTTTTTAAATAGTTTTGCAGTCCTCGCATTCATAAAAGAATTGACAGGAATCAAGCGGCATAATCTCTTCCTTTTCAAATCCGCACACAGGACATTTTATTATCGATTTTGTTTTCATGATAGAAGATAATTTATTGTGATATTCTGCCAACTGCACAACTAACAAATGACTTGGCAAAGGATATGTAATTGTTATTACCTGTCTCGGGATAACCCATTTTTGCCAGCTTTACTTTATAATTCTCAATATTTACATCATCACCTTCGTAATATATTTCTACTATTGAATTTTCAATATCAACATCAACTTTATCTACATTCTCAAACTTTAGTAAGCCTTTTTTAATAGTTGCTGCACAGCCATGGCATTTTAAGTTTTCTATATTTACTTTTAACTTATTCATTGATTAAATTTTAGGATTAAAATTATTTCTGCAAAAGTATTTGTGTGTAGAGCAATTATCTTATATAATTTTCTGAAAAGTTTATATCTTTTTTGTATTTTGAGCTTGCAGGGAAACAAAAAAGCCGGGATTAAGAATCTCGGCTTTTAATATTTTTATTTCCTTTTAAAATAAAGGTCTTTATCTTCTGCGTGTTTTTCGGCGGTTACCATCACTACTCCTGCTTTTGTTTCTATCTTTCTTATCTCTTTTTCCTTTACTGTAGCTGTCTTGTTTTGAGCCTTTGCTCTTAGTGCTTGAGCTATAATCAGGTTTATCCTGAGCACTTTCAACAACTAAAGATACGCCATCAAAGTCTTTTCCTTTTAATGCTTTAATAAGCTGAGGTGCAACTTTTTTATCTACCTCAAAGAATGAAAATTTTCGTAAAATATCAATCTTCCCGATTTCGGCATCGCTCGATCTTAATGCGTCGTTTACAATACCGATTAAGCGGGCAGGGTTAAGGTCGTCTTTTTGTCCAACATTAATAAAAATACGCGAGAATGACGAATTACTGCGACTTCTTTCTCTTCCTTTATCTTTATCCCTGTCTCTACTTCTTTCCCGTCTGCTTCTGCCATCATTACTGTCATTTCTACCTGGCCTGTCTTTCTTGTCGTCGTTTCCACGGCTACTGACATTTATATCTTTTGCATTTTTATAATAGGAGAGGAATCTGTTAAACTCAGCTGATACAAAATGCTTTATAAGCTCTTCTCTGCTAAGCCACTCTAGTTTCTTGTAAATAGCGGGTAAGAATGGTCCAATCTGGCTTTCGTCAACCTCTACTTTCTCCATCTTATCAATTAGTGAATAAAGTTGCTTAGTGCAAATATCTTTACCACTTGGGACAAGTTCTTTAGTAAAAGTAATTTTAAATCTTTTTTCAATATCTCTGATTTTACGACTGTCGCGAGTATGAATAATGGCAATTGATATACCTTTTTTACCTGCTCTGGCAGTACGACCGCTTCTGTGTACATAAACCTCGGTATCATCCGGAAGGTTAAAGTTTATTATATGAGTAAGGTCTTGTACATCAAGCCCTCTTGCAGCAACATCGGTTGCAACAAGTATTTGCAGATGGCGACTGCGGAATCTTCCCATTACCTCATCACGCTGTGCTTGCGATAAATCGCCGTGTAAAGCATCGGCATTATAACCATCAGACATTAGCTTATTTGCTATTTCTTTTGTTTCGCGACGAGTACGACAGAAAACAATTCCATAAATATTTGGATTAATATCGGCTATTCGTTTTAGAACTTCATATTTATCTCTTGCATGAACCATGTAATAAATATGCTTCACATTGTCAGCACCTGTATTCTTTGTTGCAGCTGATATTTCAACTGCTTCTGTCATGTACTTTTTTGTTATAGAAACAATCTCTTTTGACATAGTAGCCGAAAACAATAAACTTTGCTTTTCCTTTGGTGTCTCGGCAAGAATGGCATCAAGGTCGTCTTTAAAACCCATTGTCAGCATTTCGTCTGCTTCATCAAGGATAAGACGTTTAACGTTTCCGAGTTTTAACCTACCTCTGTTAATAAGGTCTTTTGTTCGTCCCGGTGTACCGACAACAATCTGGGCACCTCTTTTTA
Organism: Bacteroidota bacterium; assembly: GCA_024762835.1. Classification (GTDB taxonomy): domain Bacteria; phylum Bacteroidota; class Bacteroidia; order Bacteroidales; family M50B96; genus JANTGP01. Next base: position 1,587 of record JANTGP010000069.1, on the reverse strand, counting down.
ATTCACGTATCTGTGTTTCAATGTTTGCACCGCCATAAACAGCAACTGTACTGAAACCTTTAATGTATTTAGAAAAATTATTCAGATCTCTTGTAATTTGCAAGCACAACTCTCTTGTTGGACAAAGAATTATTGTTTGAGTGTTTTTATTCTCAACATCGGTTTTTTCAATAGCAGGTAGTCCAAAGGCTGCTGTTTTACCTGTACCTGTCTGTGCAAACGCAATTAGGTCTTGGTCTGATGATAATAGATGCGGGATTGTTTTAGATTGGATTGGAGTTGGTGATTCAAATCCCATTTCTTGGATTGCTTTTAATATTTCTTTTTGCAATCCAAAACTTTCAAAAGTATTCATATTTTATTTGTAAAAAATTAAGCCGCAAAGGTCGTATTTTTTATTGTGTATTTCTCATTCTTTATCAATTATTTACAAAATATAATGAATAACAGCCACCTGTAGCCGAATATCTTGACTTACAAGTGTTTTTAATTTAGGCTTAAAGAGCAAATATTCATAGGTGTCTGTTATCCTTTTATCCAGCTTATTTCCCATTAAAGTAATTGTATTTTCGATTACACATAGTAAAACATCAAAACATGTCCTTTCTAATAAATCGTATTTTAATATTCGAATTTATTTGTTAATTTCGTTGCTGAGCAGTAAGAGTTAATTTACGATATATACAACAACTTTTAAAATATGAATCTATTAAAACAACAGAGATTTATACAAATATTACCAATAAGTGGCTTGATAAAATCGATAAGCCTTTGGATAATATTGAATTATAAACTTAACTAAGCAAATACATATAGTGGATATAACATTACCAGTCATTATATTTACTCTTTGTGTGCAAGATGAAAGAAAGTCTGAATTCACAGTTATATATGATTACCGGTGAATAATATCACGGAATAATATAACTTATGGTGAATGTATTCACCAAAAGTATTATCTTTGCAAGAAAAAATTATGTATTTAAGACATTTAGAGAAAATAATAAAAAAGAGAATTGGATCAGGAAAAGCAATTGTTTTAATTGGACCAAGACAAGTAGGAAAAACGACTTTAATAGAAACAGTTCTTAAAAACAAAAATTATATACTACTTGATGGAGATGATCCCAAAACAAGAACATTATTGACAGAGCCCAATACAGAACAAATCCGTTCAATTATTGGCAGATATAAATATGTTTTCATTGATGAAGCCCAAAGAATAAAAGGGATTGGACTTACACTGAAAATAATTACAGACAGATTTAAAGATATTCAATTATTTGCAAGTGGTTCGTCTTCGTTTGATTTATCAAATCAAATAAACGAACCCCTAACCGGACGAAAATGGGAATATCAATTATTTCCAATTTCGTGGGAAGAATATGAAGAACATCACGGATATTTATTTTCTGAACAGCAACTTGAAAACAGATTGTTATATGGATTCTACCCTGATGTTCTAAACAATCCGGAAGATGAAATTGGTGTTCTTAGAAATTTAGTTAATAGTTATTTATACAAGGATATTCTTTCATTTGCCAATGTACAAAAACCTGAAATATTAGAAAAATTAGTTCAGGCATT
>JANTGP010000068.1 GCA_024762835.1 Bacteroidota bacterium | reverse complement strand
CACCGGGCAACTACTTTATTAAACTTCAAACAAGTAAGGATGCTATTACTAAAGCTATACAGATTGTGAAGTAAAAAAATACGGCTGCAATCGGATTAAATAATCCGATTGTTAGCCGAGCTTTCTTACACAACTACAACATAAAAAAGCCTGCTTCTAACAAAGCAGGCTTTTTTTGTGTTATTGTGAGTAAATTAATTCAAATAATTATTTCTTCATCAGTAAGTCTTCAATTGCATTTACAGCTCTGAAACCATCAGCAATAGCACTAATAGCATCAGCTGTTCTGTTTACAGCATCACCACCGGCGAATACTTTTGGGTCGGTAGTTTGTTGCTTATCATTCACAACAAATCTTCCTCTTTCAACCTGGATATTCTTCTCGTAATCACCATCAAGGAAACTGAAATCAGCTTGCTGACCAATTGCACCCATTATAGCAGTAACCTTTAATCTGGTGTTACTACCCTCAATTGCAACAGGTCTAGGTCTTCCTCCTTTATCATCAGCAACCATTTCTGCCAATAGATATTCTATCTCACTTACCCTACCATTCTCATCACCGTGGATCTTAATCGGAATAGCTTGTGGCACAATATGAATTCCTTCATCCTCTGCTCCTTCTATTTCTTCCCAATCTGCCGGCATATCCTGAACTCTACGACGATACAATATAGTAACATCTGCACCCATACGTTTTGAGACCCTGGCACCATCAATAGCAACATTACCACCACCAATTACAACTACCTTATCTCCAATTTCAACATCTTCACCTGCATTAATCATATGTAAATAATTAACAGCTTGCATTGATCCTTTCAAGTCTTCACCATCAATACCAAGAGTCCAAGCTTTAGGGAATCCAATACCCATGAATACAGCATCGCTGTTCTTATATATCTCATCAAACGAAATATCTTTTCCTACCATGGTGTTATACTTTATCTTAACACCAATCTTCTCAATATATTGAATCTGCTTATCAAGACTGTCTTGAGGGAACCTATACTTAGGTATTCCGTACATTGTCATACCACCGGCTTTTGCGTTAGCCTCGTATATTGTTACGTCAAATCCTCTTAAAGCAAGATAATAAGCGGCAGTAAGTCCGGAAGGTCCGGCACCAACAATTCCAACTTTTTTACCATTAGCCTCTTTGATAACAGGATTAACAATATCATAAGTAATATCAGATGTTTTAGCTTGTTCTGTAGCGTAACGTTTCAGCCATCTTATAGCAACAGCTTCACCTCTGACCTGAATAGCACAAACATCTTCACAACGACGAGTGCAAACCTTACCACACATTTCAGGTAATGGGTTGTTATCATAAATAATCTTTAGAGCATCATCGTCTTTACCGTTTGCAATAGCATTAATATACTCAGGAATATGCATGTGATCAGGACAAACTTCGGTACATAGTCCGCAACTGATACAACGGCTTGCTTCTCTTCTTGCTTCCTCTTCGTTATAACCAAGAACAACTTCGGCAAATGACTTTATTCTCTCCATTCCTTCCATTTCACGCATCGGAACACGAGTAAAATCATTAAGAGAAAAATCTTTCCCGCTTGTAAATGACAAATTATCTTTCCCTTCAGGATTATCAACACCAGGTGTCCATAAGAAAGTATCCGGATCATCGGTTACATAAAGATAATCTTTTGTAAGAGACAAACTACCTGTTGGACAAACTTCAACGCAAAGGGCACACCAGCAGCAACGTCCGTTATCTACCCTTGGTCTTAATCCTGAATCTCCTTTATTACCTTCAATACCTTCAATTTCTACCATATCAATAGCAGCATTCTGGCATATAGTTGAACAATTACCACAACCGATACATTCATCAAGGTTATTATAATGCAAACCTCTGTAACGGTCAGCTGCCCCTTTATCATATTTAGGGAAAAGTATTGTGTGAGGTTTTTTCCCGAACTGCTTTAAAGCGGTTAAGGGTTTTAAGGTATTTTTTAATTCAAAAAAACTCATTTCTTTAAGTTATTAGTTTTTGCAACTGCTCTAAAAGAACAATATTTAACGCATAACATTTATTTATTCTATCTCTCAATTTCAGGTGGACAAGTACCTAAGCTATTCATAATAGCAGAAACATCAGCAATATTTTCACCTTTTAAAACATCTTCAAGCAGTGTAACTGCATGAACATAAGCAGCTCCTCTCATATGAGCTCTACGAGGCTTATTACTTCCATCGCTTGCAACATAAAACCCGATCTCTCCTCTTATGGCTTCAGTTCTTGCGTAAGCATCCCCTTTCGGGATAGTCCATTTTTGTGGATTCGGTATCTTATTATAATAGTCGCCTGATGGCATTTTCTCAATTACCTGACGAATGATACTTATAGACTGGCGCATTTCCTCTTGACGTACTAATGCTCTTGCCCAAATATCACCACCCTCGGCTGTAGGAACAACAAAATTAAGTTTATCATAAACTTCATATGGATCATCAATCCTAATATCACTGTGAATTCCACAACCTCTTAGTACAGGACCAACGGCACCCCACTCAAGAGCTTTATTTTTATCAACAATACCAACTCCTTTTGCTCTTTTCTGGAAAATTGCATTATCAAACAACAGACTATTATAATCTACCAATCTTTTCTCAAAATAGTCCATTGTTTTAAGAACTTTATCGGCAAAACCTTCAGGTAAATCTCTTCTTACTCCTCCCGGCCATATATACATATGATACACTCTACCTCCTGTTAGCTCTTCGAATAAATCAAGGATATAATTTCTATCTCCAACTGTCCATTGACCTAATGTATACAAGCCTAATGAGCCTCCTTGTCCTCCGTACCAAAGCATAAAGGAGCTCAGTCTGGCCAATTCCAGAACAAGAACACGAATATACTTAGCTCTTTCCGGAACTTCTCTTCCTTCAAGTAATTCAACAGCTCTAGCATATGATTCTTCAACAGGGTCAGGTTCAGGCACACAAAATCTACATAATATAGTAAATGTTTGAAGCCAATTTCTTTTTTCTGCTAATTTCTCAAAGGCCCTATGCAAGTAGCCAACTTCAGTAGTAGCCTTTACTATAGTATCGCCTTCAACTTTAAGACGAACCATCATATTTCCTGTAATACCCGGGTGCTGAGGCCCAAGGTATAATGTTGTCGCTTTTTCTCTCATTTATCTTGAGTATTTTTTTGCAAAATCAGGTACAATTTCGCCAGAACGTTCTGTTAAAATTTCTCTTACATCTTTAGCATCTTCTCTACCAGGTCGCTCAAAGAAAGTCTCTGCAGCATATCCTTCAGTATCAAAATCTCTACGCATAGGTGGCATACCCTCCCAATCTTCAAGTAAAAAATCCTGCGGAGCTTCGAGACCGTTAAACTGAATACCAAACATTTCTCTCATTTCTCTTTCATAAGTATGAGCCTGACGCCAGATAACATCTATATTATCCATAACAGGATTGTCTCTATCAAGTCTGGTTCTAACAAAAACTTTCAATTTCTCAAGGGGTGACCAAATAATAAATATCACTTCAAATTCATTCTCCTCAAGCCAGTCAACACATGTAATATGAGACAAATGTTTGAATCCCATTTCATCTTTAAGATAAAATAAAATAGATGGGATAGTTTCTTTATTAACGCTAAAATCAATACGGTCGCCGGGATAACTCTTATTCTTGGCATCACTAAAATTAGCCTTAATTCTCTCTATTATTTTTGATTTAATCTCTTCCATTATAAAATCAATTTTAATTACCAGTTATATTCGGGCATAACCCAATTAGGAATAACTTTCTTCTGGTTTTCACGATATTGCTCAAGATTATCTTTATACAATTTTGCCCCTTCAGCTTTACCTTCTCTAATTAAGCTTTGCAGCTTGACAAAGCCGGCAATAACAGCTTCAGGTCTTGGCATACATCCATTAATATACACATCAACAGGCAAATACTTATCGAGGACTTTAATTGTATTGTATGAATCCCAATACATACCACCGTTAATGGTGCACGAGCCAAAGCCAATTACATACTTAGGATCTTGCATCTGCTCATATACCCTAATTACACGCTTAAGAGTTTTTGTAGTCAGATAACCTGTAATAAGTAATACATCAGCTTGACGAGGTGTAGCAGCTCCCCTAATACCAAATCGTTCGGCATCATAACGTGAAGTCATTGTAGGTGGAATCTCAATAGCACCACAACCGGTACCATAGGCTAAAACAAACAATGAATGTAGCCTTGCATAGTTTTGAATAATATCAACTATTTTTTGTGAATTTTTGTCGTTCATCATTTTCTTAAGAAATTAAAATACCACGGCATACATAATTGCCAAAAAACCAAAAAACAATGGCCATCCCCAGAAATATCTTACGGCTTGTTCTGTCCTGTAACGAGGACTAACAAGTCCATAAAGCATTGGTATCAAATAGATAGCAAATGTCTTGATTAGTAATTCTATTAAATTATCAGCTCCACCAAGGAATAAATCCACGTAAAGAGTAAGTTTTACAAATGCAAATATTGAATTTGAGGACATCATGGTAAATAAATATTTACCTCCATTTTCGGCAACAGGTCCTGAGGCCAACTCAGTAGGTGCTCCAACAATATCGAATGGTGAGTACCTAAACATTCCTAACATAGCCAATACAGCAGCTATAAATGCAAATGGTGAAGAAAATACTAACCAAGTACCTGAAGCAGATTGAGCTTCCATTAATCCTACAATAGATGTTGTGTCATATTGAATCATCAGAGCAACTAAAGCCATTACCCAAGGAATTTCGAATCCAACCATCTGGCTCAATCCACGTGTAACACCAATAGCAGAATTCGGGTTACCTGTTTGTCCCGCTCCAAGAGCCATTCCTAAAGGTCCAAAAACCATTAAATACAGCAAGAAGACCAAATCACCTTCAAAATTAAGATTACTGAAAAATCTCCCATCATTTAAAACAGGAATAAACATTAGCGACCCGATTGAAGTAACCATAAAAAAGGCTGGTCCCATCATTTGCATTATTCCATGATGAATTGCTGTTTTTTTAGATATTAATTTAAGTGCATCAAGAAAATTCTGATATACAGGAGGTCCAACCCTATTCTGTACCCTTGCAGTAATTTTACGACTTAGCCCCATATATGTCATTCCAACAACAAAGGCAAGAATGATTGTTACGACAGCTCCAAAAACTTTATATAATATTGGTTCCATTTAACTTGTTTTTATTTTATCCAAACAGATTGTTCTTAAAGAACAATAAAATAATTACGAAAATAATGACATAGATAGCATAAGTTTGTCCGTTTCCTGTATATATTCTTCTTCCAAAATCGAATATAGCTTCAAGTCCACGACCAAACTCATTATAATATTTATCAATTTGTCTTCTCATTACAGGTTCAACTGCTCTCAGGAATGGCTGAAAAAAGTTTTGACTAAATGTAAGGTTCTCATGCTCTAAAGGAACTTCACCCGAAGAACTAATATCCTTTGTTGTAACATAACGTGTATTTTTCCTTGATTTGAAAAATAAGAAAAGAAAGAAAAATAAAAATATTGCAAAAATTGCATAAACAATTGGCTGAAGAACTACTTGATCGCCCCACTGGTTAAGGATAACTGACATTTCCCAGTAATGTCCCTGGGTTGCTTCGAAACCAATTGCCTGCATTCCTGCATCTATAGGAGAAAGGATAAGACCTGGATAAGCACCAAGAATAAAAGTACCGGCGGCTAAGATAATCATTGGTACAACCATCAAAGCAGGAGCTTCTTTTACATGAGCCCACTCTTTCTCTTCCTGACCAAGGAAAAATCCAAACAGAAACTTATAACAATATAAGAATGCTGCTGTACTGGAAAAGAATATCATGATAACCAATATGTAGTGATTACTATTAATTAAAGACTCATACAACATCCATTTTCCAACAAAACCACCTAATGGAGGAATACCTGCCAAAGCAATAATTGCCATTAATGAAGCCAAGAAAGTCCATGGCATTTTACGAATTAAACCACTTACTTCAGTAAAATTACTTGTTCCGGTTTGTTTTTCAATAGCACCAACTGCCATAAATAAAGTACCTTTAAATAAAGCATGTAGTATAGAAAGGAACAAAGCAGATAACATTGCCAGCTCAGTACCAATTGCTACACCTGTAATTATATATCCTAATTGTGCAACTGATGAATAAGCCAAAAGCTTCTTAGCATCGTCCTGAGCTACCGCCCAAAGAGTTCCTAATACAGCAGTGAAAGCTCCCATCCAAGCAATAACTTCTCTAAACCAATGTCCTTCGGGGATATGAGATATTAGAGTTATCATGATAAGTACCATACCATAAACACCCATTTTTGACAAAGCACCAGAAAACACACTGGTATATGCCATTGGGGTATTTGAGTATGCACCGGGTGCCCAAACATGTAAGGGCATCATTGCACTCTTAACTCCAAATCCTATTAAAAATAGAATTGGAATTAATATATGCATTTGATTACTTAACTGAGGAAATACGGCAATTAAATCCGTAATCAAGAAACTACCGGTTATTGAATGAGTAATTACAATAGCCATGAGCATTGCATAAGCACCAACTGCACTAAACACGAAATATTTAATTCCAATTTTCTGAACCTGATTACCATTATAAACAACCATAAGGTATGATGACCAAGTCATTATTTCCCAGAAAATAAAGAAGGATACAAAATCCTGACTTAGCAGAATACCAAGCATAGCTCCAATACTAAGGATAAAATTGAAGTAAAAAGAACCAACTTTATCTCGTCCTTTCATAAAGGAAACAGCATAAAATGAAACTATTACTCCAAGCCCAAGTACAATTAAAGAGAATATCCAGCCAAAATGGGTAATCCCCCATTTCATATTAAAACCGGCAATTGAAAGATCGATATAGCTTTCAGGATTTACATTAGTAAAAAACAAGATGGCAGGAACAAGTATTGACAGAATAAAAAGCGCATCTCTAAGGATATCATTTACTTTTCCTGCAAAATAGGTTAGAACTGCCCCACCTAAGAATATTATTAATATCAAATGAATCATTTCCATAATATTTTGAACTTATAGGTTAGTGAGTTATTGATAATACATTATTAATATAATCCGTCTTATCCATTAAATCACGGGACGCATCGTGTAAAATACCTGTGATAAGATCCGGAAAAAAACCAATTATAATAACAATTAATCCAAGAACTATCATTGAGAATAAGGCATTAAAAGTTGGTCTTTGAGGCACAACGTGTGCTTCTTTTTTAGAGAAGTAAATTTTATTTACTACTCTAAAATAGTAAACAATTTCAACAATGCTAACAATAAGAATTAATGCAATTATCATTATCATTCCGCTATCGGCAGCAGCTATTAAAAAGTATAATTTACTCCAGAATCCTGCAAAAGGCGGCAAGCCAACAATTGCAAAAGCCCCCAAAGCAAATAAGAAAGATGTTATTGGCATTGATTTACCCAATCCGCTAACATCGTTTATGTACTTCTCTTTTGAGTTAAATACTAAATAACTACCTGCATAAAATAACAAAGACTTAATAATTGCATGGTTAAACATTAAAAACAGTGCAGCAAACACACCTGCTTCTGTTCCAATTCCAAATGCAACAAGCACCAAGCCCATTTGTCCGATACTTGAATATGCCAGCATTCTTTTCATTCGTATTTGCTTAATTGCGGCTGTTTCAGCAAATAGCAGAGTAATAAGTCCAATAATTACAAGAAAGTCAAAAGCTCCTTCTATATCAAATATTGTATATACGATACGAATAATTGCATATACACCTGACTTTACAACTATACCGGCAAAGGCTGCACCAACAGGTCCGGGAGCCTGAGAATATACATCAGGTGCCCATCCGTTAAGTGGAAACATCTCAGCCTCGATACCTAAACCAACAATAAAGAATATTAATGCTGTAATTTTATATACAGGTTTTACTGTATGTATATTACGAGCAATATCAGCCATATTCAGTGTTCCAAGTTGAGAATATAAGATTACAATAGCCAGTAATAAGAAGCCGGCTGAGAGCGATCCCATAATAAGATATTTAAATGATGCTTCGGCACTATCTCTACCAGTATAAAAAGCAGTAAGAGCATAAGCCGAGATTCCAACTATTTCGATAAAGACAAATTGATTAAAGATATCACCTGTTAATACAATACCTACAGAACCTGTAATCAACATCATCAATAAGATAAAATACTTTTTAGCAGGTTCAAAATCAACATTTCTTTTAAAGCGATAGCTATAAATCCATACTAGTAAGCCAAGAAATAACATCAAGGTAACTAAGAAACCGGAGAATGCACTGAACACAAGGTTAATACCCCATGGTGGTGTCCATCCAGCAATAATTTCAATTATTGGTCCGTTGTCAAGAACGTAACCTAAGAGGTTTATCGAAAGAGTTAATAGATAAACCAAAACCAGTCCGGGTAATATCCTAACCGATTCCTTCCAAATCATACCAAGCAGCGGAATAATAAAAGCTGCCAGCAATGGGATTGCAATAAATAATACCGGAGATCCTACCATTTTAGATTCTTTATTTCGTCAATTTTTAAAGTACCATGGTGTCTGTAGAGCCTAATAACTAATGACAAGGCAACAGCAGTAACACCAAATCCAATCACAATAGCTGTAAGCACCAGGGCTTGAACAACTGGGTCAACCATATTTCCAGCAACAACAAAATCTTCGCCTGAGAAAATAGGTGCAGTGCCATTTTTAATGTAGCCAATTGAAATCATCAATAAGTGCAAACCTGCATCTATTATTGATAAACCGATAACAATTTTAATAAGCGACTTTTTCATGAGTGCTCCATACAATCCTACTAATATTAAAATAATAGCAGAACCATAAAAGCCAATTTCAAGATATTGAAGAGAATTATCCATAGCTTATATGTCTTTTTCGTTTAATACGGTGTAAATAACTCCTGTTAATTCGGCACCTACTTTAAAACCAACCAGAATATAAATTATAGGCACAACACCTCCACTGAATAAATCTCCCAATTCGCCAACAGGTAAGAAATTCTCGAGGAAAGTTCCGCCACCAATAAATCCCAGTAGACCGAATGTAACAAATAATATTCCTGCCATTGATTCAACAATAGATAAAATATTATGACTAACGTGGTAATCTTGATAAGCTAAAAGCATTAACAAGAAACCTGTTGCTATAATAGTTCCTCCCTGAAAACCACCACCTGGTGATAAATGACCGTGAATAAACACATATACACCTAATAATATGATAGCAGGGAAAAGCAATTTTGATCCGGCTTGAACAATGCGACTGGAAGGAAATAGTACGACACGTTCTTCGTACTTGTGTCTTCTTTTATAAAGTATACTCCCAAGTGCAGAAGCAGCAAGGAAAAGAACTGTTACTTCGCCAAGGGTATCAAACCCCCTGAAACTAACAACTATACTTGTAACGGTATTAGCAACAGATAATCCGTTTACCGTATGAGCAAGATAATAATCTCTCACACCATTAGTAAAGTGACTAATACCAAAATCAATATAAAAGAAGGTTGCTGCAAGGTAATATCCGAAGGCAGCTAATAATAATAGAACAATTACCTTTTTCATTTTTCTATTGTTTTAATATGTTCTTTTTTATCATGCTCATCCTCAAAACGAACAGTGTTTCTTATAGTGATGATAAAAATAATTGTTGTTAAGGCAACACCAATAGCTGCTTCGGTTAGAGCAACATCAGGAGCTTGTAGAAGATAGAAAAGTCCTGAAAGAATAAGACTAATAACTCCTGTTGCTATTACAGCATATAATATATCTTTAGACAGGATAGCATAGATAGCTGCTCCAATCATAATCAATATTAATATAAAAAATAAGATTAAATACATCATGATTTGACCTCCTCTTCTTTATTTTTATCATAAACTTCTCTGTAGGCATCCATATTTTCACCTTTGCCAAGAATTGGGAAACGTCCTCTCTTATACATAGCTCTTGCCAATGCATGCGAACTAATAGGATTTGAGAATCCAATAAATAGAACTAGTATAATAGCTTTAAAAATCCAATCAGGTTCAAGTAAACCTACACCCAAAATTAAACTCATACCACCAAGTGTGGTTGCTTTGGTACCGGCTTGAAGACGATTATAAACATCAGGCATTCTAACAATACCCAAGGCGCCAAGAAACAGGAATATACTTCCTATCAGAATGAATATTCCACCAATAATTTCAAGTACTTCTCTCATAACGCACCCTCCAAGTATCTGGCAATTACAATTACGCCAATAAAACCAAGAACACCATATACTAATGCAACATCAACATATATAAAGCGTTGAAATACATAAGCCAATAGTACTAAACCTGCAACCATTATAGTTGTCAGAGTATCAAGAGCCACTGTACGGTCTCCAGCGGTAGGTCCTTTCAAAAATCTATATGCAGAAAAGACAATACCTAAAATCATGAAAAAGAATGCAATGTATTCTATGTATTCTATATAAGTCATTTTAAAATATTTTTAATAGAATTTTTTCAAAAGATTCAGCTATTTCAGTAAAAGCTTCTTCCGGATTGGTAGTTTGTACATCAATCCAGTGAATGTAGAATGTATTATCAATTATATCAATTGATAATGTACCGGGAGTAAGAGTAATACTGTTAGCCAAAACCATTTTAGCATATTCGGTTGTAAGTTTTGTTTCAAACTTAACAATACCCGGATTAATTGGTAATGAAGGGGAGATTACTCTACGTGCAACATCAAAATTTGATTTGATAAGTGCAAAAAGAAACACAAACAAATAATAGATGATGTAAAATATCTTAACCGGCGACAATATTGAGATATCACAACAAGAAAACAACTTTGTTGTGAAAATACTTATTAGTGCTGTTGTAAAAACACCTACTAATAATTCTTGAATGGCCAAACTGCTTGTAAAAGCAAGCCATAATATCATCAAAAACAGCCAGTTTAAAATAAATGCAGCAACTCTATTTACAGAGGATGTATTTTCCATTTTATTGGATATTAATTAATTTAGTCAAGATCGTATTCTTTATCACCAAAATACTTCATAAATTGTGCTCTTTCGTACTTTGCAGGATCTTCACTGTTATTTTGACTTAATTTTCCTTTAAAGTCTTCTATTTTCTCAAAACCATGTTTGCTCATCCAGGCTTCTAATCCTTTGTGCATATCGCCTAAATAAGAAACTCCATTTTTAAATAATGTTGAAGTTACCTGAACTGCATCTGCACCTGCTAATAGTTGCTTTATCAAAGCATCACTATCATGTACCCCGGTTGAAGCAATCAAATCACAGTCTAATCTTCCTGATAAAATAGAGGTCCAACGAAGTGACAGGAATAAATCAGAAGGATTACTCAGTACATTTGAAGGAATAACTTTAAAATTATCAATATCAAAATCGGGGTGAAAGAATCGGTTAAACAAAACCAAACCTTTAATTCCGGTCTGTGATAATTTTTTAACAAAAGCTGCTAAGTTTGTAAAATAGAAACTCAATTTAACAGAAATAGGAATGGAAACTTCCTTTTGTACTTTTTCGATAATATCAAAAAAAGTTTTTTCTGTTTCCGAATTAGTTGCAGATAGGTCAGAAGGTAAGATAAATAGATTTAGCTCAATTGCATCTGCTCCGGCTTGCTCAATTTTCTTAGCAAAAAACATCCATTCGTGGGCACTCGTACAATTAATACTTCCAATAACAGGAATACTTAAACTACTTTTTGCATCAGCAATAAGTTTTAAGTACTTCTGAATATTGTCATCTTTAATCTTAAAATCGTAATAATCCAAGAATTTAGTATCAGGAACCTCTTCATTCATTTCTGAGCGAAGGATACTTTCATATTCATGATAAACCTCTTCTTCGAAAATAGATTTTAAAACTACCGCTCCTGCCCCATACTTTTCTATCTTCTTCAAATTATCAATTGTTGTTGTAAGGCTGGAACTACCCACAACGACAGGCGATTTAATCTGAAGGCCTAAATATTTGACTGACAAGTCCATAAGTCTTTCTTTTAATATTAATTCTTAAAAACGAGGCAAAAGTATGTATTTTGATTATATAATAGATATACTAAAATATCTATATATGTAATTTGTTGCGATTCTAAATAAGTATATTGACGAACATCTTGACAAGAGGAGCAGATGTTTAATTGTAAATATCTAATTTTCAACCTATACAAATTACTCTGAAGAATTAATCTAAATAGACTCTCATATATTTATGATTGTTTTGTTAATAACTTACAAATAGTGTTAAAAAAACTAGTCTGGCAAAAAAGACCTAAAATATTTTACCTGTAATCATTTTTTAAAAGAGGAGATATTATGGAATGGCTGATTAATCAATGTTGAGCTTCATTTTTATTCGACAAACATATTTATGAATGATTAAATAAAAAAAGGGTAAGCTACTTACATCGCACCGCTACAACCACTTACCCTTGCTTCCTTCCAGACCTGGGGGATTTAGTGGGAGCTGGTCGTATAAGACTTACCCCGCGACAAAGATAAATATATTTTTAGATTGCTAACATCTATTGAGAAAAAAAGCTTAAATTAATGTGATAAGCATAATACCTCAATTGACCAAAGTAAGCAAATCTATAAGTTGCAACAGCATAATATACTAATAAATAGCAATTCATGGGCTATTACAACTATTCTTGTTTTAATTTTAAGAGATTGCTAAAATCAAGTATATTTGCATTTTTAATAAAAACAATCTAAAATGGAAAATTCAAATAATCCTTTACTAAAATCAACCATGACTTCGGGTGCAATACTTGGTATTGCCTTAATAGTTTATAATGTAATTCTTTATGTTTTTAACGCAAACCTGAACCCAGGATTAGCAAGCATCAGCTACATATTTATTATTATTGGAATTGTATATGGTACAAAGAATTACAGAGATGAGTTCAATAATGGATATATTAGCTATGCAAGAGCATTGGGGGTAGGAACTCTTGTTGCTGTATTTGCAGGAGTACTAAATAGTTTATACCAATATATCTATGTCACATATATTGACTTAGAATATTTTGATAATTTGGTAGATTTAATGGTTCAGAGTTATCAGGAAATGGGAATGGACGACGATCAGATTGAGAAATTAATTGAAGCAAGTAATTATACACGTACACCTCTGTTCTTTACATTTTCAGCAATATTCGGGTCTGCAATTATTGGCTTTATTATATCGCTTATTACATCATTCTTTTTGAAAAAAGAAAATGATAGCTTTGAAGATGCAATGGAGAATGTTGAATAAAACGCAGATTAAATATCCTTAATAAGATGAATATATCAATAGTTATCCCCTTATATAATGAAGAAGAGTCGTTAAACGAGCTTTATGACTGGATAAAAAGAGTAATGCACAAAAGCAGATTGTCTTACGAAGTCATTTTTGTTGATGATGGAAGTAATGACAGTTCGTGGAATGTAATTGAAAGATTATCGGCAAAAGAAAGAACAATAAACGGCATCCGGTTTCTCAGGAATTATGGAAAATCTGCTGCTCTCCATGTTGGATTTCAACAGGCTCAAGGCGATATTGTTATTACAATGGATGCAGATTTACAAGATAGCCCTGAGGAGATTCCCGAGTTATACAGAATGATAAAAGTTGATGGTTTTGACCTTGTATCAGGATGGAAGAAAAAACGATATGATCCATTTATAAAAAGAAGTACAAGCAAGATATATAATGGTATATCAAGAATAGTTACAGGAATTAAGTTACACGATATGAATTGCGGCTTAAAAGCTTATAAGCTAAAAGTTGTAAAGAGTATTGAAGTATATGGCGAAATGCACAGATATATTCCGGTTTTGGCAAAACGTGAAGGATTTACCAAGATTGGTGAAAAAGTTGTTTCGCATCAAGAACGAAAATACGGCGTTACAAAATTTGGGCTCGACCGCTTTGTGAAAGGATTCTTAGACCTAATGTCAATATCGTTTATTACAAAATTTGGAAAAAGGCCAATGCACTTATTTGGTTTGCTGGGCTCCATTATGTTTATTACCGGTGGTGGTATTTCTATTTGGATAATTGCTGAAAAGATTTATCGTTTGAGCCAAAACATGCCAATAAGGGAAGTTGCAGACCAACCATTATTTTATATTGCATTGTTGCTTATAATTATTGGTGTTCAGCTATTTCTTGCAGGATTTATCGGCGAATTGGTATCAAGGTCTTCTGCTGATAGGAATAAATATCATATTGACAAAAAGATTTATAAAAAACCTGTTAAGCGTACAAATAATCAATATGCAAAAACTTCAGGTGCTGCAAAAAATTCTAACGAAAAGGTAAAGATTAATCCACAAGCTAATAAAAAGAATACTCAGCAAAATCAAAAACAGAATAACCAGCAAAATTCCAATAAACCAAAAACTAGTAATAACAATCCAAACCAAAATAAGGGCAAGCAAACAAAACAATAAACTCTACTTAGTCAACCCTTAAAAATGACTTAGATTACTGATAACCAGTTGATAACATTTTTTATTTAGTGCCTAAATTTGCAAGCAAATATGTATCTTCGTCAAAAAGCTTGCAGATATGGTAGGAAAACAAGA
>JANTGP010000067.1 GCA_024762835.1 Bacteroidota bacterium | reverse complement strand
TGATTTGGAATATCATAAATTGTGTGTTTATATGTTAATAACAGAAAAAAAAAGTTTATAAGTTTTTATAAATAGTATCAATTAATCTAAAATGGTAACTCATATTTCGCGGTATTTATACTATTTCTTTTTGTTAATGATAAGTTTCTGTATTGATCATTGAAACATTACTAATAGTTAGACCGAATATGTATTAAGTTTTATTTTGAAAACTATTGTGGGGTTGATAGCATTCCTTAATAGTAGTAATAATTTAATACTTGATATAAAATTTGAAGACCGACTGTTATTCACTTAAATTATAAGGAGAAATCATTGTTAACAATTGATTTAAATCAGGTCTTATTTTATCATCTATTTTGTTTATTTTAGCCCGATATTTTTTACCTTAAACAATAAGAATTTGAGCACATTAAAAAAACCAAATATATTAATAACAAATGATGATGGTATTGATGCACCGGGTTTACAGGTGCTAATTAAGTTGTTAAAACCTTTTGGAAATATTATTGTCGTTGCCCCGGATAAGGGACAATCTGCAAAATCTCATTCAATAACTTTAATGGATCCTTTACGTCTGAATAAAGTAATTGAAGAAGACGATTACAGGGCATATTCTTGCTCCGGTACATCGGTTGATTGTGTTAAATTAGCACTAAATGAAATTTTGGATACTAAACCTGATATGCTTTTTTCAGGCATAAACCATGGAACAAATTCATCGATAAGTATTATATATTCAGGAACTATGGCAGCTGCTCTTGAAGGGAGTATTCATGGAATAAATTCTATCGGACTTTCAGTCTTGGATTATTCTTCAAATCCTGATTTTAGTTTGGTAGAGAAATATCTTCCATTAATTTTAAAAAAAATAGCTAAAGTTAATGTGGGTAGTGGTTTATGTTTAAATATAAATTTTCCTAAAATTTCACCTGTTGAGGCGAAGGGCTTGAAGGTTTGCAGACAGGCTAAATCAGCATGGATTGAAGAATTTGATAAGAGGACAGATCCACATCACAGGGATTATTATTGGCTTACGGGAGAATTTATAAATATGGAACCTGATGCAGAAGATACAGATGATTGGGCTTTAAAGAACAATTATATATCTGTTGTTCCTGTAAATACTGATTTTACAGCTTTTGAACGAATTGAAGAAACAAAAAATATATTATTATGAGGTCAAAGTATGATGCACCTTTGGTTGGTTTATTATTTGGGTTAGTTGTTCCACTAATAGGGTTGGTAGTCTTTTATAAATTTAACTTTAAAACTTTAGATTTTACTGAGTTTATGGAGTTTGTTAATCGCAAAGATAAAATGCCACAGTTGATAAGTTTAAGTGTTGTTGCAAATTTGGGTGTGTTTTTTATTTTTATCTGGAAGAAGTTTTATTATTCTGCAAAAGGTGTAATAATGGCAACATTTATTTATACAATTGTAGTATTGATCTTAAAGTATTTCGTGTAGTTCATTTTATATTTTCAATAAATTATAACTTATGAAGTATTTCTTAATCGCAGGTGAGGCATCGGGTGATTTGCTTGGTTCAATGTTGATGCAAGCTTTAAAGAAATATGATAAAAGTTCTGATTTTCGCTATTGGGGTGGTGACAAGATGATTGAGCAGGGTGGAAATTGCACACGACATATAAGCAAGTTGTCTATAATGGGTTTTACGCAAGTACTTGTCAATCTGCCTGTTATTATAAGAAATTTCAAACAAATAAGAAAAGAACTAAAAGACTATAAACCGGATGTACTTATCCTTATTGATTTTCCGGGATTTAATTTAAGAGTTGCCAAAATTGCTAAAAATCTCGGAATAGAGGTTTCCTTTTACGTATCGCCTACAGTATGGGCATGGCATGAATCAAGAGTTAAAACAATAAAGAAATACGTCGATTCCTTATTTGTTCTTTTACCATTTGAAAAAGAATTTTACAAAAAGCATAATTATGATGTTATTTATGAGGGACATCCAATAATTGATTCAATAAAAAAGGAAAAAGAAGCTATTCCGGAGTTTGAGGAATTTATAACGCAGAGTGGTTTAAATGATAAAGCTATTATTGCTCTGTTGCCGGGCAGTCGTTTGCAGGAGGTAAAAAGAATTCTTCCGGTTATGGTGAAAATTGTTTCTTCATTTCCTGATTTCCAATTTGTTGTAGCTGCTACATCTTTACTGCCGGAAAGTGTTTATAACAGTATATGTGAAGATTATAATGTTGTTGTGCTATATGACAAGACAAGTTCATTACAGAAACATGCTCATACGGCTTTGGTAACATCCGGAACTGCTACCCTAGAAACGGCTTTGTTTAATACACCGGAAGTAGTTTGTTATAAAACAGGAAAACTTTCATTCTCTTTGGCGAAGTTCCTTGTTAATATTAAGTTTATTTCTCTTGTTAATCTTATTATGCAAAAAGAAATAGTTAAAGAATTAATTCAGAGTGAGTTTACTGTTGAGAATCTAGAAACTGAATTGGGTGAACTCGTTAATGATAGTACTTACCGTGGTGCTATAATGAAAAACTATTTGCATTTACACGATAAACTTGGTGATGAGGGTGTGAGTGACAGGATAGCTATAAGGATTGTTAATAGTATTAAATCATAATAATAGATTTAGGTGATTACTGACAAGAAAAGATACTATCAATTATTATTTAGAAGGTTGTTTAATCTTTTTGTGTCTTCTCTACATGTTTTATTGTTTTTTATTTTAATTTTTCTAGTTTCGTTTAATGCTAATTCTCAAGATGTAAAAGTATCAATTTATAACGGAATGGGGATTAAATCAATTATGATAACACCTACCAGTGGTGAATATGAGATTATTGCTGATAATAATTCTTTATTAAGGATTATAAAAAATGAAATAATTCAGTTGTATTATAAAAATGGTAAAGTTGGAATAAAAAGTTTATCTAAGTCGTATGGTTTGTATAACAAGATTGATATTAAAAAGTTATCGAGGATAAATTCTTTTAGAGTAAAACCGGTAATTCCATCTTTAGAATCAAGAAACTATGATGGGTGGCTTAGCATTAGTGCTAAAAATAACTATTTGCTGATTATTAATATTGTAGAAATTGAAAGTTATATTGCTGGGGTTGTTATGGCTGAAGGTGGACCAGAGTCGCCATTGGAATATTATAAATCTCAAGCCTTACTTTGCCGGACATATGCAATTGGGCATAAATACCGGCATAAATCTGAAGGCTTTGAATTATGTGATGGTGTGCATTGTCAGGTATATAAAGGGATGAATGAAAATATTGCTGATATTGAGATTGCATGCGAGGAAACAAAGGGTTTAATTCTTGTTGATAAAACAGGTAAAATAATAACTGCTGCTTATCATTCAAATTGTGCGGGTGAGACAGTAAACTCAGAGGATGTTTGGTCGAGCTCCGCTTCTTATTTAAAGTCTGTTAAAGAAAACTATTGTAAGAAATCACCTCATGCAAAATGGGAAACTACAATTGAATTGGATGATTGGAAAAACTATTTGAAAAAAAACGGATTTGCTGGCATAGATAGTTTGATTGAGAATGATTTTGAGTTTATGCAAAGAGAGAGACATATTTATTATACCCTTAACGGGGATTCAATGCTATTAAAGAAGATTCGGGGAGACTGGAATTTTAAATCGACATTATTCTCAATAATTCCGGTTGGTGATGAATTGTTTATTCGTGGATTGGGTTATGGACACGGGGTTGGATTATGCCAGGAAGGAGCAATGGAGATGGCAAAACAAGGTTTTAACTATAAGCAGATTATTAGACATTATTATAAGGATGTGAATATTGTAAAATACTAATCATTTAATCCATTCAATAATTCTTTTATTGTTGCTGGAATAAAATTATTTATTATGAATAAAAGTATAAGTTTAACTATTTCTTTTATGTTGGTTTCATGTTTTAGCTATGGCCAAAATAGCTCATCTGATTTTGTGAAATCCGGCTCGCCTGTTCTTAAGGTATTTGCAAATTATCATTCAAACCTTGATGATATTTCTAAAATGGAAATAAAACGTAGCTATTTTGGATATAACTATAACCTGTCGAAATCCTATTCGGTGAAAGTAGTGTTTGATGTTTGTGAAAATAATGGAAACTATTCTTCTTTTTTAAAAATAGCACAGCTGAAATATAAAAAAGACCGTATCAAAGTTGAAATGGGAATGATTTCTACAAAACAATTTAAGGTACAGGAAAGATTCTGGGGATACAGATACCTTTTAAAATCTTTTCAGGATGAGTATGGCTTTAATGCCAGTGCAGATATAGGAATAAGTGTAAATTATAAATTATCAGATAAACTCTTAGTTGATGCGATCATTCAAAATGGAGAGGGATATAAACATGTAGAGCCGACTCAAACTTATCGGGGAGGATTTGGAATTACTTATTTCCCTATTAAACCTCTTACATTAAGATTATATTATGATAAAAGTGATAAACCTGCCATTAGTAGAAAGAATATTGCTGCATTTGTTGGCTATAAATACAAAAAGAAATTTAGAATTGGGGCTGAATATAATTTGCAATTAAACCATGATTTTATTGATGCAAAAGACTATTCAGGTATCTCTCTTTATTCTACTTATGTTATTAATTCAAACTTTGAGCTCTTTGCTCGATACGATGACTTGAGTTTGAGCAAATTAGAGGGAGATGCTTATGTTTTGAATAAATATGAAGATGGCAGAACAATAATTTCCGGTTTGCAGTATAGTCCGGTTTCCGGAGTTCATGTCTCGGTAAATTACAGAGGCTTTTGTGCAAGAAGCGATAGTGAGGGAATTGAATCAATGTTTTATTTGAACTTTGAATATAGTATAAAATAAAAAAATAGGCTGATAAAATACTTACCAGCCTATTTTTTTTATTTGGTAAATTCATACACTAATTTTTGTTCAATCGTTTTGCTGACTGAAGTTTGCATCGTAAAAAAATATTCTTTTATACATTTGCAAACTTAACTGCCAAGTTGCTATTCGACTAGCCGATTAAACAAGTAATCAATCATTTAGTAAATTTCCATTACAAAAGGCATGCGGGCCTGATAACCTGAATTACTTAAAGTTTGTTGTAAATACTCGTAATATTTATAATTATTTCCTACTTCCGATTTAATAATATCTGCCTTAACATCACCTGTAAATTCTGATATTATCTCATCAAAAGGGTCTTTTTGTGCCGGTAGTTCAACTATTCTGTATTTGTCAATGCCTGCTTTATCGGCTGCAATGTCAATGGCTTTGTTTAGTCCACCGAATACATCAACTAATCCTTTTTCAATTGCGTTTGCTCCACTCCAAACTCTTCCTTGTCCAATCTTGTCAACATCTTCAATGCTCAAACTTCTACCTTGCGAAACATGAGATAAAAATTTCCCGTAAATCTCGTCTACGTTTTTCTGAATAACAAGTTTTTCATCGGCTGTCATTTTCCGTGTGGTTGTTCCCAGGTCAGAGTGAGAGTTTGTAGTTACCCTGTCAACGTTTATTCCGAGTTTATTATTAAGAAGCTTCTCGATGTTAAATAATAACCCGAATACACCGATTGAACCTGTAATAGTACTTTCGCTGGCAACTATTGTATCAGCCAAGCACGAAATGTAATAACCGCCCGATGCTGCTAAATCTCCCATTGATGCAATAACCGGTTTTACTTTACGGGCAAGGTCAACCTCACGTAAAATTATTTCGGATGCTAATGCACTTCCTCCGGGCGAGTTAACCCTTAGAACAATAGCTTTTATTTTATCATCAAGGCGAGCTTTACGTATAGCTTTAGAGATTGATTCAGAGCCAATTTCGTTTTTGTTGCCTTTACCCATTACAATATCGCCACTTGCATATACTACTGCAATTTTTTCTTTAATAAGACCTTTTTGTCGATTTGGATCAGGAGCTTTTGTGTACTTTTTTAACGAAATGAAATTCAATTTGTCATTCTCGCTCATCCCGCAATCTTCTTTCATCTCAGAGTAAACTTCGTCTATATATTTAAGCTTGTCAATCAAGCCATTTTCAACGGCAAGTTTTCCATTCCAAACTGTCATATTATCAGCCATATTCTGCAGGTCTTCAACAGAAATCTGTCGCTCTTCAGAAATTCCTTTAACAATATGGTCCCATATTGAACCGAGGAAGGTCTTAGTTTGAAGCCTATTTGCCTCACTCATCTTATCATACATAAACGGCTCAACTGCACTTTTAAATTTATTACCTGTACCTCTGATTATTACCGGTTCAATGCCCAAATCATCAAGGGCATTTTTAAAAAACATTAATTCTGTTCTTAAACCTTTATAATCAATATTTCCCATGGGGTTTAGATATACCTCATCAGCAATACTTGCAAGATAGTAAGCACTTTGCGAGTAAAAATCACTGTATGCTATAATAAACTTGTCTGTTTCTTTAAAATCATTAAGAGCATCTCTTATTTCTTCAAGTGTTGCAAATCCGGTGTGAATTGTTGAGAGGTCAAGAAAGATTCCCTTGATTTTGGAATCGTATTTTGCTTTTTCAATATTCTTTAAAATGTCGTTTAATCCAATTGGTGTATTGGGCTCAAAGTTCTGAAAATTGAAATTGTCAAATGGATTATTTGGACTTCTATCTAAAATATCTTCATTTAAACTGATTTTAAGAATTGAGTTGTCTTTTACGCTAACAGCTTCTTCTTTTGGTATTAAGGCTGCTATTGAGCCGATAAAAATAAAAAGTATAAGTACAATAGCAATAATTGTCCCTATTATACTCGAAAACATAAATTTAAAAAAGTCTTTCATGGTTAGTTTGTGTTAGTTAATATTTGAATTATTTTTTTTTATAAAAGTATAAAAATTCAATTTAAGAACGACTAATTGGTTCTAAATGTTACATAATAAATTAATTATTATTAATTACTTTGCATTACTTAAATCTGATTATCTGTAATAACATGCACAAAGTCTTTATTTTGTTGGGTGGAAATATTGGTGACCGACTGCAGTATTTGTCAATGGCAAAAAAGTTGTTGCAAGAAAAGGCAGGCCGGATTATACTTGAGTCTTCGATATATGAAACCGAAGCATGGGGTTTTGAAGATTCTAAATTGTTTTTAAATATGGTTTTGTGTCTAGAGTCTGATTTTGGACAGGAAGAATTATTGCTGATTACTCAACAAATTGAATTGGACCTCGGAAGAAAAAACAAAGGTGGAGAATATTCCGCCCGGACAATTGATATTGACATTCTTTTTTATGATGATACAGTTTATAATAGTCCGCAACTTACAATTCCTCACAAGAATATTCAGAATAGAAAATTTGAGCTTATTCCTATGGCTGAAATAGCCCCTGATTTTATTCATCCTGTCTTAGAGAAATCTATGATGCATTTATTAGCAATTTGTCCTGATAATTTAAATGTCCGTAAACTGTGATATATTTGCATGCTGACATAACATGTTTTCATAAATGTTTACCTTTATTTCTCTTATTCTGCCTCCAATAATGCTTCTTTTAAAAACAATTGTAATTTTGTGAGATATTATTCGAATTTGAAAAATGGGTAAAAATCATAAAAAAGAAAGAAAATTCTTGAATTTGCCAACTTATCCGGGCGGCGGTAAAGCTCTGGTGAAATTCCTTATCGAAAATCAGAACTATCCTGAAGAGGCAGCAAAATACAAAGTTGAAGGTTTAGTATATATAAGTTTTGACGTTGACCATATGGGAAGAGTTTCAAGTCCAAAAGTAATTCATGGTCTTGGTTTTGGATGCGATGAGGAAGCTATTCGCCTTGTGAAGCTTTTAAAATACAACTCGAGCTATAACAGAGGTGTGCGGGTAAAGAAAAGGATGCGCTTGAAAATTCCATTTACTTTACGTCCCGAAAAGTTAAGTGTTATGTATAGTTATATTGAAAATCAGGAAAGTGACGCAGAGCCCGAAACTGATAATGATGACAGGAAAGATAATGAGACTTATGGATATACAATTAAGTTTTAGTTGTAAAAAAATTATTAATAATCAGAGTTTAAAAGAATACTAATCAGGCTTGACTAATTATAAGGCAAAAAGTTATCAAATGAATATATTACTACTTAGCAACAAAGTTCCTTACCCACCAAAGGACGGTGGAGCGATTGCCATATTAAATTTGGCTCGTGGTTTTGTTGCTGATGGTAATAAGGTTACAATTCTCTCAATGAATACAGCAAAGCACCATATAAACATTGCTGATATCCCTTTTTCATTGAGAAATGCTATCAATTTTAAAGTTGTTGATGTACCGGCAACTATTAATATGATTGCAGCTGCACGGAATTTATTATTCTCAAAATTACCTTATTCGCTTGAGCGTTTCATTTCTGATAAATATTTGGACGAGCTGACTAAATTGTTGAAATCGAAAAACTTTGATGTTGTTCAGCTCGAAGGCTTATACTTAAGTTATTGTATTGATACCATACGTAATTATTCTGATGCATTAATCTCTCTTAGAGCTCATAATATTGAGCATGAGATATGGCAGCGGGTTGCTGCAGGTACACATAATATAATTAAAAGGGTATATTTAAATAATCTGGCTAAGCGAATACTGAAATGTAAGATTTCCATATTAAATAAATATGATGTACTGGTCCCAATAACAGACAGAGATGAAATGTTTTTCGCAAGATTAGGAAACAATAAGCCTGCTTTTGTAAGTCAAACCGGAGTATTTATTGACGAACTGAAACCTGCAACTGAAAATTGCGATTATCCTTCAGTATTTGCAATCGGTGCTTTAGATTGGGCACCAAATCAAGAAGGTTTGCTTTGGTTTATTAAAAATGTTTGGCCGGATGTTTTACAAGCTTTCGCTGATTTGAAATTTTATGTTGCCGGAAGAAATGCTCCAAAATGGCTCGAAGATATTTTACTCGATACAAATGGTTTGGAATATATTGGTGAAGTTGAGGATGCTCATGAATTTATTAATTCAAAGGCTGTTATGATAGTTCCGCTTTTTTCCGGCTCAGGAATGAGAATAAAAATTATCGAAGGAATGGCTTTGCAAAAATGCATAATTACAACTTCAATCGGCATGGAAGGTATTGATGGTATAAATGCTCATAATATTCTTGTTGCTGATGATGCAAAATCATTTGAAAATGCGATATTTGATGTTTTAAATAATTCAGAATTATTTTCGAGAATTGGTGTAAATGCCAGAGAATTTATTTCAGAGAATTTTGATAATCGTTTATTATCACGACAACTTCTGGATTTTTATAAAAGCCAATTATTAATGCGTAGACAGAAAGGCAATGAGTAGTTACGAAATAATCTTTTGGAGTTTCATTATTGTGATATTTTATTCATATGCGGGCTATGCAATATTGCTTTTTATTTCTATAAAGCTGAAAAGATTATTTGGAAAAACACAACAGAATATTCAGATTCTTGATGAGGACTTGCCCGAAGTAACAATGTTTGTTGCAGCATATAACGAGAAAGATTTTATCAATACCAAACAAAAAGATTTATACAATCTTGATTATCCCAAAGATAAGATACATTATCTGTGGCTTACCGATGGCTCTGACGATGGAAGTCCTGAACTTTTAAAAAAATATGATGATGTTGAGGTTTTGCATGAACCCGAGAGACGAGGAAAGATAAATGCAATGAACAGAGGAATGAAATATGTAAAAACTCCCATCGTAATTTTCTCCGATTGTAACACAGGACTTGGTAGACAGTCTGTTAGGAAGATAGTTGAGCTGCTAAGAAACCCGAAAGTTGGTTGTGTTGCAGGTGAAAAACGAATCTATTCATCTGACAAGGATACTGCATCTGGAGCGGGCGAGGGCTTATATTGGCGGTATGAGTCGCAATTAAAACGCTGGGAAGCGGAGCTTTCATCGGTTATTGGTGCTGCAGGTGAATTGTTTGCCATTAGGACAAAATTATTCAAAGAGGTTGAGCCTGATACTTTGCTTGATGACTTTGTTATTTCACTGCGAATTGCCATGGACGGTTACAGTATACAATACGACCCTGATGCCTATGCAATTGAGAGTGCATCATTAAATGTTGGTGAAGAACTGAAAAGGAAAATTAGAATATCCGCAGGTGCTATCCAGTCGATTTTAAGACTTAGTGCTTTATTAAACCCTTTTAAATACGGATGGCTTTCTATTCAATATATTTCACACAAATTTCTGCGTTGGACTTTTGTGCCGGTGTTTTTATTTCTTGTCTTTCCATTAAATTTGCTTTTAATATTTTCTGACAATACATATCTGTCAACACATATATATATAGTGCTCTTTTTACTGCAAATCCTGTTTTATTTATTTTCTTTAATAGGTTATTTACTTTCAAACAGAAAGATTAGATATAAATTTATTTTTATTCCATATTATTTCTTCATAATGAACCTCTCGATGTACCTCGGCTTTCTTAGGTTTGTAAAAGGAACACAGTCCGTAAACTGGGAAAAGTCAAAAAGACAATAAATGCAGAGTGTTTTTAGTATTACGTTCACATTTCTCAATATAGCAAAGTCTCATATATTTTTGCTAAATTTGTAAAGCATCAGAATTATTTCCGTTAATGAATGACTTTGTTCAAATATTGACAAAATATTGGGGATATACTAAATTTCGAGACTTACAGGAGGAGATTATCCAATCTGTATACGATGGAAACGATACCCTTGCTTTGCTACCTACAGGAGGAGGCAAATCAATAACTTTTCAGGTGCCTGCAATGGCAAAGCCTGGAATATGTATAGTGGTTACGCCTCTTATTGCTTTAATGAAAGATCAGGTCGAGAATTTAAAATCGAAAGGAATTAAGGCTTTGGCTGTTTATTCGGGCTTAAGCAAACATGAGATTGAAATAATCTACGATAACTGTGCCTATGGCGACTACAAGTTCCTATATATTTCGCCCGAAAGGCTTGCAAATGATTTCTTTAAGGAAAGAGTTAAAAACTTCAATGTCAATCTTATTGCAATTGACGAAGCTCATTGTATTTCTCAGTGGGGTTATGATTTTCGTCCTGCATATTTAAAAATTGCCGATTTAAGACAAATCATTCCTGATGCTCCGGTTCTTGCTCTTACAGCTACTGCTACAAAAAATGTTGTTGTTGACATTCAGGATAAATTACTTTTTAAGAATGGGAAGTTTTTTCAAAAAAGCTTTGTCAGGAAGAATCTTATTTATGTTGTCAGATATGCTGATGACAAGAATAAGCAACTTTTAGAAATAATTAGAAAAGTTGGAGGATCAGGTGTTGTATATTTGCGAAGTAGGAGAGGCACACGCGAGATTGCAGAGTTTCTAAGAGAAAATAATATTTCAGCCGACCATTATCACGCCGGCTTAAATATGCAGACACGCGACAAGAAGCAGGAGAGATGGATGAGTGGTAAAACTCAGGTTATTGTTGCAACTAATGCTTTCGGTATGGGGATTGATAAATCCAATGTTCGTTTTGTTATTCATACAGATTTACCCGATTCAATTGAAGCTTATTTTCAAGAGGCAGGAAGGGCAGGGAGAGATGGAAAGAAGTCTTATGCTGTTCTACTTATTAATAGGTCGGATGAAACAAAGTTAAAAGCTAATGTTTCAAAAAGTTTTCCACCTAAGTCTGTCGTTAAAGATATTTACCAAATGTTGGGAAGCTTTTGTAAGCTACCATATCACGAGGGTAAAGGTCTTGTCTCTGATTTTAATTTATTTGATTTTTGCAAGGCTTATTCACTTAATTATATTACAGCTTTCAATAGCTTGAAGATTCTTGAGCAGGCAGAATATATCGAGTTGACAGATGAGCTAAATAATCCTTCAAGGTTAATATTTATGGTTCAGAGAGACGAATTGTATAAGTTTCAGGTGGCAAATGCTAAGTTTGATAGGTTAATAAAATTAATATTGAGAACTTATACAGGTTTATTTAATAATTATGTTAAAATAGATGAAGAATATCTTTCAAAAAGCTTAAATTTGTCCAGAGATGTTCTATATGATATGCTAAAGCTTTTATCTTCGTATAAGATTATAAACTATATTCCGCAAAAACAAACACCATTGGTTGTTTTTGTTACCGAAAGAATGGACGAGAAATCATTAATTATTCCTAAGGAAAGTTATGAATTTAAGAAAAAGGCCAAGCTTGAAAGAATGAATTCTGTTTTAAATTATGCATTCTCTGATTCCCAGTGCAGGAGTGTTCATCTGCTTAGATATTTTGGCGAACATAGCGATCGATGCGGCTATTGCGATTATTGTCAACGTAGAAATGAACTTGGACTTAGTGTATATGAGTTTGACAAAATAATAGAACAGATTAAAGCCGTTCTGGAGAATGGTCCTGTAAGACTGGAGACTTTAGTTGATAAAATATCCGGTAAAAATGAAAAAACCATTAAGGTTATTACATGGCTTTTCCAAAGTAAAAAAATTCACTATACCAAAGACAAAAATATTGAGTGGATTAATAAATTATTTAAGTAGGCTTAGCTTAATGACGTACTGCTAACTTAATTTCGATTGTAATGATATTGATATGTTATATTCAAGTCAGTAAAAACAGAGTAACAAAATGAATATTTAATATCGAACACCGATTAACAAATAATGAATTACGGTGAAGCACAAAGTGCCAAATCTAAAAAAGATTTTATTCATTAAGTGAAAATAATTTTAAATGAATTGTGTGAAACATTTGTTTTACTGAAGATTATTCCAATTGTATTTCAAACCCGATGCCTATCGGGTTCATTTACTAATCGGTATTATACACCGAAGCAAACTATATAAAACTGAGGATAAGATTATTAAAGCAAAGAAAGAAAACAATGAACTGATTTCAATTTTGTTATATGTATTGAGACTGCACAGAAAAATCAAAAATAATTATTCAATCATGAATAAATCAAAAATCGTTAATCTGTGTTCGATATTCGATATTTAGGAAAGCAAAATAAGAGAGCCCGAAAAATAACAAAGCCTGTACGAAATGCGGGTTTAGGTAGTAGTTTGAAAGATTATGAAAATCAAAAAATAATAGTATTTAATTAAAAGTGAAGTGCAATATAAAACAGCATTACACATAGCCCAAACCGTTGGTAAGATTCTATTTGGTATGAATACAAATAATCCTTTTAATTCTTCTATTTTGGACTATTTCAATTAATTATCTATTTTCGCAGTCATCAAGTATTTTATGTTTGCTTCAATATTTATTATTTATGACCGAAGAAGGCGAGAATATTATTTATTCAAAAAATGCTATTGAGTTTGTGACTGTTGCTGCCGAGTTTGTGGCATTCGTAGAGAATTATCAAAAGTATGACCGGAAAAACTTTATTGAGAAGTTGCACAAGATATTGGCATTATTGTATTTAAAGGCATCGCTTATTCCGGAGTTTAATTCAAAATTCGACCAGCCGGTTGAAAAATTTGTTACAGAGGAAGACTGGATAAGTCTTAAAAACTCAATTGCCGGTAAATTAGCAAAATATGATAAATTTATTCGTGTAAACGAAACCATTGCCCAGATTGACGAAGAGACTACAAGCGTTTCTGTCTCAGAGTGCATTACAGATATTTATCAGGATTTATCCGATTTCTTACAAAGCTATCAAATTGGTACTGCCGACCTAATGAATGATGCTTTATGGGAATGTTTGGAGAATTTTAAGCTTTACTGGGGGATGCGTTTGATTGCGGTTATTACTACCTTTCATAATTATATTTATGGCGATTTTGATTTGAATAGCGATAATGAATAGGACAGGAATGAGATGGATTTTTAATAAGAAAATGTGACTATGTTTCAGGAAGAGATTTCAAAAGATGAGATTTTAGAATTACCTCTAAAGAAGTTTGAGGGTGATGTTGTAGTAATTGATAGCGAGAAAGGCTTGAAGGAAATAATTCGTGAATTAAAAACTTATTCGTATCTGGGGTTTGATACAGAGACTAAGCCAAATTTTAAAAAGGGAATTAGTAATAATAACTCTGTTGCCCTTTTACAGTTGTCAACTCTTGATAAAGCTTATCTTTTTAGATTGAATATGATTGGTTTGCCAAAAGATTTAACCGATATCCTGGCTGATGAAAATATTATAAAAATTGGAGTTGCTGTAAAAGAGGATATTAAGGGTCTCCAAAATATCAGCAACTTTGAGCCTAATGGTTTTCTCGATTTACAAACTTACGTAAAGGCTTTTGGGATTAAGAATTCAAGCCTGAAAAAGATTACTGCGATTATTTTAAACTTTAGAATTTCAAAATCACAGCAATTGTCAAACTGGGAAAGCAATCCGTTAAAAGACAAACAAATAAGATACGCAGCAACAGATGCCTGGGTGTGTTTAAAAATATACGAGATGCTCCGTCTTATGAAAAACTAATTGTTTAGCCATCGGATTCATTAACAAATCTGTATTTCTATTTATCATTGCCCATAAAAAATACAATTTTAAACTGTCCTTTCAGGACGACATCATCTTATCTCTCCGTTTACCCATGGCGTTGCCATAGGTTAAAATAAGTTACCACTTCGTGGTGTTTATTGTTTTCTATTCTACCTGATATCTTGGTATTTGGGCTGAAAGTCCAATTTAATTTAGCAAAATGTAAGGCCTTTTGTAAAGCATTATTGGGTGTAGCGGTGAGGAAAACAGGATACGGGGCATTAGTCCTGATATCTTCGTAAAACAATCAATAGACAGAAAACCAAAAAGTGGCGTAGCCCTGATTGAATCGTTCTGATTTTTGTTGACCTTTTGAGTTAAGGGGACTTCTAAAAATTCATTTCTTTCAAGAAACAAAATATAACAAATAAGATGCAACTAATATTTTTTTATAATAGCGAGCTATATTAAATA
>JANTGP010000066.1 GCA_024762835.1 Bacteroidota bacterium | reverse complement strand
TAGAAAAAGTAAGCATAGCCGTAGCTATGTGAGTCTTTTTATAATGAAGCAAAACCGAAAAAGAACAAGTATTCGGGCGTAAGTTTATACTTGACTTGACACTAGTCCAAGCTGCTATATCATTCCCTCATCTGCAAAACTATAATAGCCCCTGTCAGTAACTATTACATGATCGATAACCGGAATATCAACAAGCTTTGATGCATCGGAGATTTTCTTTGTAATATTGATATCTTCTTTACTTGGTTTGATATTTCCTGATGGGTGATTGTGGCAAAGTATTATTGAGGATGCAAGCTTTTCTATTGCTGACTTTAAAATTATTCTAGAATCAGTTACTGTACCCGATATTCCACCTTGACTTATTTTTTCTTTATGAATTATCTTATTAGAACGGTTAAGTAGTAAAATCCAAAATTCTTCGTGAGGCAAATCGCCTAGTTTTGATTGAAACAAAATTGCAACATCTTCACTGTTCTTTATCATTCTTTTATTAAGTATGTCAGACTGTTTACGTCGTTTACCTAATTCTAGAGCTGCAATAATGCTTATTGCTTTTGCTTCTCCAATACCTTTGTTCTTTCGCAAATCATTAATGCTTAATTTACCCAATTCATTAAGATTATTATCAACAACCTGCAAAATTCTTCTTGATAACTCAACAGCTGATTCCTCTGTGTTGCCCGAACCGATTAGTATTGCTATTAACTCGGCATCACTAAGACTATCTATTCCATTAGCTAATAATTTTTCCCTCGGACGGTCTTTAACAGCCCAATTCTTTATGCTTGCTTTTTTATATTCTTTCACTTTACTAATAGTTTGGTTTCTTCTATCTTCAAAAATAATAATTACCAGCTATTTTTCTTCAAAGTTAATACTTAATTGAGTAGAAAAGAGCCTGAATGATTTCCTGTGATAATCTGTTATGCCGTGTTTGTTTATTGCCTCTTTGTGTTCGCGAGTAGGGTAACCCATATTTTTTATCCAATTATACTCGGGATGTCTTTCATGAATCTTAATCATAAAATCGTCGCGGTATGTTTTTGCTAGTATTGAAGCTGCTGCTATACTTGTAAAACGACTGTCACCTTTAACAAAACATTTGTGCGGGATTTCTTTATATGATACAAACCTGTTTCCGTCAATAATTAAAAAATCAGGTTTAATCGATAATGATTCAACTGCTCTATGCATAGCAAGAATTGAAGCTCGTAAGATATTAAGTTCATCTATTTCCGATTGAGAACATACCCCAATCCCCCATGCAATTGCATCTTTTATAATTATCTCTCTTAACTCGTATCTTTTTTTAATGCTTACCTGTTTTGAGTCGTTTAAAAACGGATGATAAAAATCTTTTGGTAATATTACAGCACCTGCAAATACAGGTCCTGCCAGGCATCCTCTGCCGGCTTCGTCGCACCCGGCTTCGAGCAATTCTTTATTGTAAAAGTTTTTTAAAGTTTCCAACTAATAAGTTTTGAGTGTATACAAAAGTATTAATTATTGGCTAAAACTTATATCAATCTCTTGCTAATATTGCAAAAATGAGTACTTTTGTTACTCAAACATATGAGTTGTATGCAGCAATTTGTTAAATATTCATATCATTTTGTGTTATCTAAGCATGAGCTTAGAGCCAGCCTGTTTTCTTACTTACCTTATCTTTATTACAATGCTTGATACTTTAATAACTTCAAAAACAAGAATTAAACTATTAATGAGATTTTTTCTTAATAGTAATGAGAGTTCTTATCTGCGAAATCTGGAAAGTGATTTTAGTGAATCCACAAACGCTATAAGGCAGGAGCTAAACAGGTTTGAGAAAGCAGGCTTATTAAATTCATTCACACAAGGTAACAAGAAGATGTTTCAGGCTAATACCGGTCATCCTCTGTATAAAGATATCAAGAATTTATTGATAAAACATATTGGCTTAGACCAGATAATTGAAAAAGTAATTAATCGTTTAGGCGATTTGCAGGAGGTATATATCGTTGGTGATTTTGCACGAGGTATTGATAATAGTATTATAGATTTAATATTTGTAGGTGATAATGTTAATAAAAGCTATTTGATGAAACTGGTTGAAAAAACGGAAAAGCTGATAAAGCGAAAAATTCGTTATCTGGTTTATAAAGTAGATGAGTTTGAAAGATATAAGATAGATAATAAGGGGGTTGAGCCTTTATTATTGTGGAATAATAAAGCATAAGATAGATTAATGCAAGGGAAGTTGACAAATAAAAACTGGTATGTGCTTTATTCAAAGCCGAGAGCTGAGAAAAAGTTGGAACAAAATTTAAAAGAATTAGGTTTTGAAACTTTTTGTCCTACACGTACTGTAATGCGTCAATGGAGTGACAGGAAGAAGAAGGTTGAACAAGTGCTGTTTACATCTTATGTTTTTGTTCGTGCAAACGTAAAGGAGTTTAATATAATTTATGAAGTTAGGGGCTTTGTCCGTTTTGTAAATTATCTTGGGAAACCCGCAATTGTTCGTGATAATGAAATTGAAGCAATAAAAGAATTTCTTGAAATGACCAATGATTGTCAAATTCATTTTGAGAAAAACAGTAAAGTGAAAATTGCAGTTGGACCGCTCAAAGGGAAAACAGGTCTGATTGAAAAAATAGCGAAAACCAAACTTAGAATACGTATTGAAGAATTAGGTATGAGTCTGGTTGCCGTAGTACATAAAAACAAGGTTGAGGCAATTTAAATATCTTGCTTCATCTTGTTGGTAATAATTTAGTTACAGTTTTGCATTGTGACTTACGAGGCGAAGCTGTGAAAAGACTCAGTGAATTAATATTTTAATAAATAGGTAAAATGAAAAAAATTGCAATATTAGGGTTAGGTTATGTCGGACTTCCATTAGCTGTTGAGTTTGCTAAAAAACATCCGGTTATTGGTTTCGATATTAATAAGTTCAGGGTTAACGAATTAAAATCCGGACATGATAGTACTTTAGAAGTTGATGATGATAACTTGCTCTCGGTACTTATTGAGAAAGCTCATGGCAAAAAAGACAGAGGAATGTATCTAAGTGCAAATATAGATGATATAAAAAGCTGCGATATTTATATTGTTACAGTCCCAACACCCATTGATAAGTATAACAGACCCGACTTAACACCTCTTATTAAGGCAAGCCAAACAGTTGGAAAGGTTATAGAGAAAGGAAATATTGTTATTTACGAATCAACTGTTTATCCGGGAGCCACCGAAGAGGATTGCATACCTGTAATTGAAAAAAATAGCGGACTGGTTTATAATAAGGACTTTTTTGCGGGCTATTCACCGGAGAGAATTAATCCGGGAGATAAGGTTCATACGGTTACTAAAATAAAGAAAGTAGTATCAGGCTCAACACCCGAGATTGCCAATGAGGTTAATGAGCTTTACAAATCAATTATCGAGGCGGGAACTCATCTTGCTTCATCTATTCGTGTTGCCGAGGCATCAAAGGTTATTGAGAATTCGCAAAGGGATATTAATATTGCATTTGTTAATGAGTTATCTGTCATATTCAATAAAATGGGGATTGATACTCTTGATGTTTTGGAAGCTGCCGGTACAAAATGGAATTTCCTCCCTTTTCGTCCGGGATTGGTCGGTGGTCATTGTATAGGTATCGACCCTTATTATTTAACCCATAAAGCACAAGAAATAGGTTACAATCCTGAAATTATTCTTGCCGGACGTCGCCTGAATGACAGCATGGGCTTTAGGGTTGCAGGTGAGGTTGTAAAATTAATGATAAAGAAAGAACACAAGATTAATGGTGCCAAGATATTGGTTCTTGGAATTACGTTTAAGGAAAATTGCCCCGATATTAGAAATAGCAGAGTAATTGATGTTATCAGAGAATTTCAATCATTTGGGTGCAATGTTGATGTTTATGACCCTTGGGCTGCCGCTGCCGAGGTTAAGGCAGAATATGGCATTGAACTTACCACTGATATTGAGAATTGTAAGAAAGCATGTTACGATGCTGTTGTTCTTGCAGTTTCGCATAATCAGTTTAAGAATATAGATATTAATAAACTGAAAAACAGCACAGATACAATAGTGTATGATATAAAAGGCTTATTTGACATTAATGATGTCAATGGGCGTTTGTAAACTTTATCCATCCCAAGCCTTCCTTACTGGCAAGAAAGGGCTTAGCCGGAATTAAAAATAGTTTTAAATAATAGAGATAATGTATTTGAACAATGACCTGTCCCATTGCGTGTTGGGGGGAGAGTCATAATAAAGCAATAAAAGAGCAGATTATGCCGGGGATAATTATTAATAAAACAGAAATAGAATACATATAAAATAAATAATATGAATTACAATTTAACAAACCTAAGGGAACTTGAAGCAGAGGCAATACATATAATCAGAGAGGTGGCTGCTGAGTTTGAGAACCCTGTTATGCTTTACTCAATTGGTAAAGATTCATCGGTAATGTTGCGTTTGGCTGAAAAGGCATTTTATCCGGGGAAGGTTCCATTTCCTCTTATGCACATTGATTCGAAATGGAAATTTAAGGAAATGATTGAGTTTCGAGATAGATATGTAGAAGAGAATAACTGGAAGCTTATTGTTCATTACAATAAAAAAGGTTTTGAAAGCGGGATAGGTCCGTTTACTCATGGTAGTAAAGTACATACTGATATTATGAAAACTCAGGCATTACTGGCCGGGTTGGATAAATATGGGTTTGATGCAGCTTTTGGAGGCGCTCGTCGCGATGAGGAAAAGTCGCGGGCAAAAGAGAGGATATTTTCTTTTAGAGATAGTCGTCATCAATGGGATCCCAAGATACAAAGACCTGAGTTGTGGGATACTTACAATGCGAAAGTACATAAAGGAGAATCTATTAGGGTTTTTCCAATTTCAAATTGGACAGAATTAGATATTTGGCAATATATACGACTTGAAAACATACCCATTGTCCCGCTTTATTTTGCGAAAGAGCGTGCTATTGTTGATATAAATGGTAGTTTAATCCTTGTTGATGACGACAGAATGCCCAAGGATTTGCGAGATAAAGCAGAAATGAAAATGGTGAGATTTCGCACCCTTGGTTGTTATCCTTTGACCGGTGCTATAGAATCAAATGCTGACACAATTGAAAAAATAGTGGAAGAAATGATGACTGTTACAGTTTCTGAACGAACCACACGTGTTATTGACTTTGATCAGGAAGCAAGCATGGAACAGAAAAAGAGGGAAGGGTATTTTTAATAGTTTGAAATATAAAAGAAAAAATAGATGAATATAAAAGAATTTCTTGATCAGGATCAGAAAAAAGACTTATTGCGTTTATTAACTGCAGGCTCGGTTGATGATGGAAAATCTACCCTTATCGGACGATTATTATTCGATAGTAAAAAACTGTATGACGATCAGTTGGCAACATTAAAGCGAGATAGTGAACGTGTTGGCCATGCGGGTAAAGATATTGATTATGCTCTCTTGCTTGATGGTTTAAAAGCTGAGCGTGAGCAGGGTATTACAATAGATGTAGCATATAGATATTTCTCTACAAAAAAACGTAAATTTATTATTGCCGACACACCCGGACACGAGCAATATACACGAAACATGGTTACAGGTGCATCAACGGCAAACCTTGCAATTATTCTTATTGATGCACGTAAAGGTGTGATAACTCAAACCAAGAGACATACATTTTTAGTTTCGCTCTTGGGTATTAAGCATGTTATTCTTGCTGTTAATAAAATGGATTTGATGGATTATAGCAAAGATGTTTTTGACAATATCTGCAATGATTTTAAAGAATTTGTTACTCGTCTTGATATTCCTGACTTACATTATATTCCATTGTCAGCTTTAAAAGGAGATAACATTATCGAGAAATCGGATAATATGACTTGGTATTCAGGGAAAAGTATTCTTGAGCTATTAGAAAGTATACATATAAGTAGCGACCGCAATTTTGTTGATATGCGTTACCCTGTTCAATATGTTCTTCGTCCCACACTTGATTTTCGTGGGTTTTCTGCCAGAGTTGCTTCGGGGGTAATTCGCAAAGGCGATACAGTAATGGTTTTGCCTTCGCGTAAAACCTCAAAAGTTGAAAAGATAGTTACGTATGATGGTGAGCTTGATTACGCTTTCCCACCACAGGCGGTTACAGTAACACTCGAAGATGAAATTGATATTTCGAGGGGTGATATGCTTGTCCATACTAATAATATTCCTCGTGTTGAACGTCATTTTGAGGCTATGCTAGTGTGGATGGATGAAACAGCCCTGGATAAGAATGTACAGTTTTATATTAAGCACACAACCAATTCAACAAAAGCAAGTATAGATTTAATTCGGTATAAAGTTGATGTTAATACTTTGAGAAAAGATGAAACTGAAGAGCTTGGTTTAAATGAGATTGCACGTGTACTTATTTCAACCAATAAGGCTTTGTATTTCGACCCGTATAAGAAAAATAGAAATACCGGTTCTTTTATTTTAATTGACCCTGTTTCTCACAATACTGTAGCTGTTGGAATGATTATCGACAGAATGAGTATTAAAGATATGCCTTTGAAGATTACCAAAGGTGATGAGGAAAAGATTATAAAAGGACAAAGTCTCATTTCAAGTGAGGAAAGGCAAAACAAACTAAATCAAAAAGGAGCAACAATTTGGATAACGGGTTTACATGGCTCAGGTAAAAATAATTTAGCTTACTCTCTAGAAAAAAGCCTTTTTGATATGGGGGCAACACTTGTGTTGCTTGATGGTAAGTCTGTTCGTTCGGGCTTATCACGCGAACTTGATTTTTCGCCTGCCGACAGGGCTGAGCATTTGAGGCGTGTTGCTCATATTTGTCGTATTTTAAACGACCAGGGTATTATTACAATTTGCTCTTTTATTTCACCCGATGAAAATATTAGGAATCAGGTAGCCGACATAGTTGGAAGAGATAATTTTATTTTGACTTATCTTGATGCTGATATTGAATATTGTAGGAGTAATGATAAATACGGATTGTATAAGAAAGCAGAAAATGGAGAGATTGTATTTATGCCAGGTGTTGATATAGAATATGAGATACCAGAATCAGCGGATATTACTCTTCGGGCAAACGAAAAACCGGAGATAGTAGAAAAGGTCCTTGAACATATTGCACGAAAGAAAATATTTCCATTGTAAATATTATAAAAACGGCAATTCCTAAATGAGCTCACAAGATAAAGAATACTACGACTCGGTAATTACAAACCGAGATAAATTCTTTGATTTGCGACTACGTGACATATGGCAATTCAGAGATTTGCTTATGCTTTTTGTTCATCGCGATTTTGTGGCTTATTATAAGCAAACAATATTAGGACCATTGTGGTTTTTTATTCAGCCTCTGCTTACAACCCTTGTTTTTACAGTAATTTTTGGTCGAATTGCAAAAATTCCAACAGATGGTTTACCGCCTGTTTTATTTTATCTCGCAGGTGTTACATCATGGAATTATTTTGCAGATTGTTTTAAAAAGACATCAAATAGTTTTACTCAAAATGCTCATATTTTCGGGAAGGTATATTTCCCTCGGGTAATTGTTCCTTTGTCGATTGTGATTACTAATCTTATTTCGTTTGGGATACAATTGCTGCTCTTTTTA
The DNA here is from genome assembly GCA_024762835.1 of Bacteroidota bacterium. GTDB lineage: Bacteria > Bacteroidota > Bacteroidia > Bacteroidales > M50B96 > JANTGP01. The sequence continues at coordinate 7,341 of JANTGP010000066.1, read as the reverse complement.
GCTTTTGTATTTTATTTCATATATAGTGGAGCAAATGTTCATCCCAATTTATTTATCTTACTGTTTCCTGTTATTGTAATAATGATGGGCATCATGGGACTTGGTTTGGGAATGCTTGTTTCTGCACTGACAACGAAATACCGCGATCTTCAATTCTTAATCGTTTTTGGTATTCAATTGCTTATGTATGCTACACCGGTTATTTATCCTGTTTCTTCAATTCCTGAGAAGTACCAATTATTTGTATTGTTAAACCCGATGAGTTCAATAATTGAAACTTTCAGATATTCGTTTCTTGGTGTTGGCAGCTTTAGTTATTCTGGTCTGCTTTATTCCTTAATATTTACGATAGTAATTTTTGTTTTTGGCTTACTTGTTTTTAATAAAACAGAGAAAAACTTTATGGACGTAGTGTAACCTTCAAAAAAATTGTATAATATGAGAAGTGCTATTATAAATAAATACAGCTTGATTAATTCAGAGACAAGATTAAAATCATACACAATTAGCCTATTTCCTATTGAACACAATATCTGTAATCAGGCAAGAGTATGAAAGCAATTGTAAAAATAGAGAATCTTTCAAAGATGTACCGGCTTGGTTCAATTGGCACCGGTACGCTTACTCACGACCTCAAGCGTTGGTATTATCGTGTGCGAAAAAGGGAAGATCCATACTTGAAAATTGGAGAAAACAGCGATGGTTCAACAAAAAGCAAAAGTAATTACATTTGGGCATTAAAAGATATTAATCTTGAAGTTATGCCGGGTGAGGTTTTGGGTATTATTGGAAAAAACGGAGCAGGTAAATCCACTCTGCTAAAAATACTCTCAAGGGTTACAGGGCCTACAACCGGAGCAATTCATTATAATGGTCGCATAGGTTCGCTACTTGAGGTTGGCACAGGGTTTCATCCTGAGCTTACAGGTCGTGAAAATATTTTCCTTAATGGAGCAATTCTCGGAATGACAAAAGCAGAGATTAGAAGTCGGTTTGACGAGATAGTTGACTTTAGCGGTGTTGAACGTTATATTGATACACCTGTAAAGCGTTATTCTTCGGGGATGATGGTAAGACTTGGTTTTGCAGTAGCAGCACATTTAGAACCTGAGATTCTTATTGTTGACGAAGTGCTGGCAGTTGGCGATGCTGAATTCCAAAAAAAAGCAATTGGTAAAATGCAGGATGTGAGCCAAAATAGTGGGAGAACGGTTCTGTTTGTAAGTCATAATATGGGAGCTGTAAAAAACTTGTGTAGCAAGGCTGTATTATTAGAAAATGGACGAATAAGTTATAATGGTGCAACAAAAGAAGCAATATCATTTTATTTGAATAGAAAAATGGAAATACTTAATTTTTTTTCTAAAGAAGAAACAGTGGATAAACTAAGGCTTAGTGGATATACGCTTGATGTATATTTTTCAACTATTGAAATAGAAAATGATAAAGTAGATTATTATACAAATGATAAAATAGTTATACTATGTTCAATAAAATGTATTCGAAAAACAGATAATATTCGTATAAACGGAACAATTTTTAATAATGAAGAACAATCAATAGGAGGATGGTTTGGTCGTGATTTTTTTGACATGAAGCCTGAAGAAGAAAGGAGAATAAAAATAGAATTAAAAGGTCATAACTTAGTTGTTGGTAACTACGTTATTAGTTTATCTATTGGCAAGGGTGATTTTACAGATGGAATGATTGATTTTGATGTTATTCAACATGTAATTAAATTTAATATTGTTGGATTTGATTCTAAAAAGATAATAGGATATTCGGTTTGGAATAGTAAATGGGGGAATGTGCTATTTAATGTAAAAACAACTGTAATTTAATAATTTACATGCCAACAGTTTCTGTTATTATACCAAATTATAATCATGCACACTATTTGCAACAACGAATTGATAGTGTTTTAAATCAAACTTATCAGGATATTGAATTAATTTTACTTGATGACTGTTCAACTGATAATAGTCAAGAGATTATTTTATCATATAGCAATCATCCAAAGGTGAGTCATGTACTTTTCAATAAGCAAAATAGTGGAAGTCCTTTTAAGCAGTGGAATAAAGGTATTGAATTGGCAAAGGGTGAATATGTTTGGATAGCAGAAAGTGATGATTGGGCTGATTCTAATTTTCTTGAATACATGTTATTTGAACTAAATAAATTTCCTAATGTTGGTTTAGCTTATGCTAAAGCCAGATATATGCATGAAGGAAAAGAAGTTTGGAAAAAATTGGAAAGTGAGGAAGTAATTGTATGTTCTGGAACTGATTTTATAAAACAATCATTGATTTATACAAATGTTATATATAATGTTAGCATGACAATTTTTAAACGCAATTTGTATAAGACTATTAATCATGATTTATATAAAAATATGCGTTTGTGCGGTGACTGGTTTTTTTATGTTTTGCTGTGTGAGAATACCGACATTCTTCAATGTAATAAACAATTAAGTAATTACCGCTTGCATCATGATAATACATCATTGGTTGAAGAAAAATTAGGTAAAAGTTTGCTGGAAGGGATTGAGATTCTTGAGTATATTCGTATAAACTTCTCAGATATATCAAAGTCTGATTATTCTTTTTTTTGGGCAAAACAATGGGCAAAATACTCTTACAAATTCAGGTACTCAAAGAAAATCAATCTTGTGATTAGGAAAAAAATGATTAAACATCATAAACTTATAGTTTTTTATTTCACTTTGTACAGAATTTACTACAGATTTAAAAGGAAAATATATGCCTAAAGTATCAGTCCTTATGCCTGTTTATAATGTGCAGAAATATATCTCTGAAGCTATCGATAGCATATTGAATCAAACTTTTAATGACTTTGAATTAATTATTCTTGATGATTGCTCAGAAGACGAAACGCCATCTATAATAAAAGCTTATAACGACCCTCGTATTATTTTTCACCAAAATAAACATAATCTTGGATTGGCAGAGAATTTAAATATAGGTTTAAAATTGGCTAAAGGTTATTACATTGCTCGTATGGATGGGGATGATATCTCATTATCAGCACGGTTGCAGACTCAAGTGGATTTTCTAGAAAAACATACTGATATAGACTTATGTTCGTGTGGAATGAGAATGTTTGGTGCTGATAACAAAACATGGATAAGGGATAGAGATACTGAACAAGTGAGAATCACTATGATGTTTTATTCTGCTATTTTACATGCATCATCTGTTTTCCGAAAAGAATCTTTTGAAAAAAATGGTCTTATTTATAATCAGAACGCTTTCCCGGCAGAGGATTATGATCTGTGGTCAAGGGCTGTATTTTATTGCAAATTGGTAAATATTCCAGATGTTTTGTATTTATATAGAATACATAATACACAGGTAACTAATAATATTAAACGAAGTGAAGCAAAATGTAGAGAAATTCAACTTAAATATATACATCGGGCTTTACCAACATTATCAGAAACAGATGTGATTAAATTTGTTGATGGATTTATTTACAATCAACAGCAAAATATATCTGAAATATATAACAGCAAAAAAGAATCTATTAAAATAATAAACTCCAATAACGAATCATTATTCTTTCATCCGCAAAAATTGAAACGTACGCTAAAAAAACACTATCAGAGCAAGATTCTCAATTTCATAAAATCTAATGAAATAAATGGATTGTTGGATTTGTATCACGTTTTTATTGCTCTTTTTCATTTAAGTTATAAACAAATATTTAAACTAATACTGCCAAATGTTTTTTAACAATAGAAATTTATAAATGGAGATTGTAGTAATTATTATACCAATTTATAAAGAAAAGTTAAATGATAATGAGTTAATATCATTAAATCAATGTCTTAAAATTTTATCAAGACATCCAATTTTATATGTTGGACCTAATTCTTTGAATGTTGATTATTATAAAAATATTATGAGGAGTTTTAATGCACCATTTAATATTGAATATTTTGGTGAAACTTGGTTTAAAGATATCAACGGTTATAATAGATTGCTCTTAACTCGTGAATTTTATGTACGTTTTTCATCGTATCAATATATGTTAATTTATCAGTTAGATGCATATGTTTTTAAGGATACATTGTTGGAATGGTGTAGTTTAGGGTACGATTTTATTGGTGCTCCATCTGTTGGGCATTATAAAGATGATGTGTTTTCATATAATTTAGTGGTAGGTAACGGAGGATTTTCTTTAAGAAAAATTAAAACATATGTCGAAGCTTTTGATTATAAAAAGAACTTATTGTCAATTAGAGAAATATTGAAACAACATGCTGTTTTTAAAAAAGTATGGACAAGAATTCCTTTATTAATATTAATGATATTTGGTTTTAGAAATAAGCTGTCATATAAAGCTAAGAAATGGAAATATCCCGAAGATGATTTTTGGAGTAAGTATTTAATAAAAACATCTTACCCATTAACAAAACCAAGTGCAGAAGAAGCATTAGAATTTGCTTTTGAAAGATTTCCGTCAAATTTATTTGCAATAACAAAGAAGTTGCCATTTGGTTGCCATGGTTGGTATAGATACGAATATGAGAAATTCTGGAAAAACTATATCCCTAAAGATAAAACAACTGAAAAATGAAAATCGCTTTCCGTGCATGTTACAATAAAATAGGTAATCAAGAAATAAAACATCAAAATAAAATTTTGAAACTCAACCGACTATTTATTTATGATATGTGATTTTGGATTTGATGAATTGAAAAAATGCAATATTTTATAAAAGTGTTAATTTGTGAAAATTCCGTTTATGGAAGCTAAACTAGACTAAATTGAATAAATTTCTATTTAGGTTATTAAGACTTACAGGATTGCCTCTGATTTTTAGAGAAATTATACAACGTAATAAAGTTACTATACTTTTATTACATGATATTAGCATCGAAACAGCAGAAACTATTTTTAATTATATATTAAAAAAATATGCTATTATTGACTTAGATGATTATATCAAAGCTGTTGAAGAGAAAATATCTCTACCTAAGAAATCAATTATCTTTACATTTGACGATGGATATATTAGAAATTATGAGCTATTACCAATTATAAAAAAGAAGAATATACCGATTACAATATTTCTATGTTCATCAATAATTAATACCAAACGACATTTTTGGTTTAAATATAAAAGTAATAAGCCCTTAGAAAAACTGAAACACATATCAAATAAAGAAAGACTTGAAGTATTATCGAAACTCGGATTTGAACAAGAGAAAGAATATGATACTTTTCAAACATTACAAAAATCACATATAAATGAAATGAAAAATTTTGTGAATTTTCAATCACATACATTATTTCATCCAATTTTGCCAAAATGTGATATGGAAGAAGCAAGAAGGGAAATAGTTGAATCAAAAAAGAATCTTGAAAAAAAATATAATTTGAAAATCAAAGCTATATCATATCCTAATGGTGATTACTCTGAAAGAGAAATAAATATAGCTAAGAAAGCAGGTTATAAATGTGGTATTACTGTTGATTTTGGGTATAACAACTTAAATAGCGATTTATTCCGACTTAAACGTCTATCAGTAAATGACACAAACGACATAAATGAATTAATTGTAAAAGCGAGTGGTTTATGGGCATTTCTAAAAACAAGAAATGGTCGTAAACAAGAATATGGATATACTAATTAAATGAATATTGGAATATTAACCGGCAATAGCTTATCAGATTTCATGATAAAGACATTAAACCCTATTTTAGTAGATAAGTCAGTTAGTATTAAAGTAGCAGTAGTAGATGGCAAAAAACAATCGATATGGCAGAAAGTAAAAAAAAATTTGAAACGTGGTCGGGGTGGATATATCATTGTAATGGCAATTAGGTTTATTATTAAAAAAAAGAGAAAAGACAATGATACTAAAGAGTTTTGCAATAAAAATGGGATTGATATTATTGTAGCGAAAGAGCCATACTCATCTGATACTATTGATAGAATAAAAAAATACAATTTGGATATACTAATTTTATTAGGGGGATACGGAATAATTAAAGAACCTCTTCTCAAAATTACGCCAAAGGGAGTTCTGTCATATCATCACGGGAATATGAGAAAATATCGTGGTATGCCTCCTTGTTTTTGGGAGTTATTCAATAATGAAAAGGAAATGGGGGTTACTGTTCAAATACTATCAACAGGTTTGGATAGAGGAATCCCTGTTGTAGAAAAAACAATTGAGATAAAAAAAGATGATTCATTAAAAAAGCTTCAAAGCAGAGCATATAATCAAAGTATTGATATGCTTCATAAGGCATTAAAACAACTTTCTAATAAAGGTTTTACACCTGTTGTAATTGAGAAATATGGAAATGTATATACTTTGCCTAATTTTAGACAATGGATAATATTGAATATTAAATTATTATGGAGAAAAATTTCATGAACTAAAATATGAAACAAGGAATACTTGTTACAGCATATAGAAATTTAAGTTTTGTCACACAAATTATAGATTATTTTGATGAGGACTTTGAGTTTTTTATTCATATTGATAAAAAATGTAAAGAAGACATTTCAATATTTAATAAGTATTATAATGTAAATATATTTGTAAAATATAAAATTGAGTGGGGTGGAAATAATCATTTGTTAGCAATACTCTTACTTATTCAGGAGGCTTCAAAATCAAATCAACTTGAGTATTTTCACCTTATAACTGGTAGTGATTTTCCAATAAAACCATTACCAAAATTTAAATCGTTTTTTGAAGCACATAAAAACGATAATTATATTGAACATTTCCCCTTGCCACATTCAGGCTGGGGAGAAGATGGTGGACTACGTCGTGTTCAATATTTCTGGTTTGGACTTAATAAAGTTGATGTTAGAGGTAAATGGTGGGAAATAATTAGGGCATCAATAAGGCTTCAGAAAAAATTAAGAGTAAAAAGAAAGATTAAATATTTCGATGACAAACTATGGGGTGGTGGAACATACTGGAGTTTATCGAAAAAAGCTTTAGATAGTATTATAGTATTTATTAACGAAACTCCCGGTTATATAAAGCGATTCAAATATACTTGTATTGCTGAAGAGATTTTCATTCAAACCATATTGATAAATTCAAATATAAATGTAACAAACAATTATTTGCGATATATTGACTGGGGTATGGATGGTGCAAATCCAGACTTTTTAAATGAATCTGATTTTGATAAAATTATTAAGTCAGATTGCTTTTTTGCAAGAAAGTTTGATGAAAAATATTCTGATAAACTTATCAAAATGATAAAAGAATCAAATAGCATTTAATGAAAAATTTTAATATTAAAATATATACACGGTCAATGAACGATGTATTGTATAAAAAATCAA
>JANTGP010000065.1 GCA_024762835.1 Bacteroidota bacterium | reverse complement strand
TTTCCCATAAACAAATTTAAAGTCATCAGGATTTAAGCCACTTGCTTTAATTAGATACTTGGTTATTTTAGCTGGTGGTGCTTCTTCAAACAAAGGAGTGTAAATCTCTTTTCCTTTTATATCTTCAAAGCTAATTGCTTTTGTGCGACTTAACAAAACAAAATTATCCCAAACAAAAAGAGCAGGTATTAAAATATCGCTATTTCGTAGTTTGGCGGATGTTATCAAAGCAGAAAAACTAATATCAGCTTTCCCATTTGTTATCCAAGCCAAATGTTTTTCCGTTTCGTTCCAAACTTTAAGCTCTTTAATATTTATATGTTTTCTGATTTTCTCAGATTGTAATAGCTTCATTATTACAGGATAGGCAACCGGTGTGGCAGATTGAATTACTGCATCAACTTTATTTGTCGCTTGTTCATTTACTTCAGTCTCGTTTACTTTCTTATGAAAATAAATCCAATACTCATTTTCTGCTTTTTTCTCGCTGAGGTATTCGAAATCCATCTCCAAAAGCATATTTATCATAGGATGTGGTTCAAATCTTTGTACCAAAATAAATCCGGAATCATCTTCTATCTCATAGGCTTTTTTTAGGATAACATCAAAAGGGTCATTTTTCATCATTCTAACATCCAGAATTTCAAACTTTTCCTTTCTATCCTGCCAGATGAGTTTTTTATCTTCCTTTTTAGGATTAAAAATAGAGACTCGGTATTCTCTGTTTTTTTCAATATTAAAAATAAAGTCTAATCCATATGCAACTTTCAATAATTCAATAGGTTTCTCAACTGAAATTACGACAATATTTTCTTTGGGCTTTAAGTTTGATACTTTATTAATTAGTTCATCAAATGAGCTATTATTGTAAATATACCTGTCCGAACTTTCTTCCCAGAATATTTCAAGCGAGTTATTCTCTACTTCGTCGGTGGTTTTATGAATGCACTCCGGCATAGTCTTTAACAATTTATCTTCAGTACCCAAATGCCTGTTTATTGTGTGTAATATCTCACATACCGACAAGCCTGTTACTTTTGCGGCATCGTTAAAATTTGCAAAGCGGGCTAAAGTATTATACAATGCAGGATTCTGCATTCTTTTAAACATTGGCGATAAGTTTGTTAATACTTGCTTTAATTCGGGATACTTATCCAGAGTAGCTTTAATATTTGAATTAGCCACAACAGCATCCGGTATATCAGTTTTCTCAACTTCATAAGTCGAAATAGCATTTACAGGGCAAATATCCATTGCACTCTTACAAGCTGATTCTTCATCACTATTGGCAGGTTGCTTTTTCAAATAGGCAATATTGTCATCATTAATTTCAAAATTAGCTTCGGCAACTTCGGCACAAGCTCTACAGCCTATACACTCTTCAGATACTTTATATTTCTTCATTGTACTAATGTAAATATAGCAATATCAACATTTTGCATAATTAATAATGCTTATTGATTTGTGATTTATTTTTTCGTGTGCAAAGTTAATTATTTGTTCAATTAAAAATTGTGAATAGCTAATAAATAAACAATACAAATGAATAATTTAGGAATATTTAGGAACCATGTATGGATAATTCTGAAAATCTTGATGCGAATGAATTTTTTGAAGTCCCCTAAATTCTATTATTTTTGAGCGAATATTAAAAAAAGCGATATGAACACAAAAAGCATTAAAACAATTTTATTTTCATTACTGATAACACTTGCATTTAGTATTAATGCACAACAAGACAAAACAGACTGGAAAGCCGGTGTTCCGGAAGGTTGTACCTCAATTACCGTTGGAAAACTAGCTTCATATGATGGCTCTGTAATGACATCACATACAGACGATTCTCATCGTACACGCTCGTGGGTAAATATTGTACCGGCTAAAGATTATCCAAAAGGATCAGTTACAGATATGTACAAAAGAGTTGCTGTTGATACATTTGCAATGCCTTTGTATGGCCATAAAGTTATTGGTTCTATTCCACAGGTTAAGCACACTTATCAGTTTATTAATACAGCCTATCCTTGCATGAATGAACATCAACTTGCAATTGGCGAATCAACCTTTGGTGGTCGCGACGAATTACAATCAAATGCAGGAATAATTGATTGTCAACGACTAGACAGACTTATGCTTGAAAGATGCACTACTGCACGTGAGGCAATAAAGATGGCTGATGAACTAACAAAAAAATATGGTTGGAGCGATTATGGCGAATGCTTAACTATTGCTGATAAAAATGAGGTTTGGCATTTCGAAATTCTCGGACCGGGTAAAGGTAAGGTAGGTGCTGTATGGGCTGCCCAGCGTGTACCTGATGACCATGTTGGTGTAAATGTAAATGCCAGCACAATAAAAGAGATTGATTTGTCAAATGCCGATTTCTTTATGGCTTCGGATAATATTTATGAGCTTGCCAAAGAAAATGGCTGGTGGAACGCTCAAGAAGAAGTATTTAGGTTCTGCTATGCTTATGCCCCTGGCAGCAGAAATTCTATTGCTGCTCGTCGTAGAGAGTGGCGTGTATTTGATTTATTAGCACCATCATTAAATCTTGACCCAAATGCAGAAAACTATCCTTTCTCGGTAAAACCCGATAAAAAAGTTACTCCTATGAAGATGGTAGAAATATTTCAGGATTATTACGAAGGTACACCCTACGATATGACAAGGAATATAACCACAACAGATAAAGACGGAAAGCAAATAATCTCACCGCTTGCAAATCCATTTATGCCATATGACGAATTGTCTATTCATAATGTAAACGGTGGTTGGTTTCATGTTGATAAAAAGACAGGTCACATTGAGTTTTTGGGCGAAAGAACAATTGCCAGATGGTACACAATGTATGGTACAATCACTCAATCTCGTAATTGGTTACCCGACCAAGTTGGAGGTCTTGTTTGGTTAGCTCAAGATAATATTGCCACATCCATATATGTTCCTGTTTATTGCTCGGTTAGTCATTTGCCTAAAAGCTACTCTACACCTGGACGAAAAAATGGCTTTACACATGAGTCGGCATGGTGGGCATTTAATCGCCTTGGAAGTTTGACAGCACAGCGTTGGGGCGATATGCGTACTGATGTGACAGAAGTTTGGCAACCCATGCAAATGCAAATGTTTAAAAATCAAAAGAAATTTGAAGATGAAGTTTTAAACATAAAAAGCATCAAAAAGCAGAAACAAAAGCTTACCGAATATACAAACCAATGGGGAAACAAAGTTGTAGAAAGAGCATGGAAGCTAGGAGATTTCTTATGGACAAAGTATGACGAAAAGTTTTAGTTTACATTGTAGATTTAACAGCTAATAACATAATCTAACAGCTATGCTTATAATAATTTCGCCGGCAAAAACTCTTAATTTTGAGAAACAAAACTTAACCCAAGTTTATTCTCATCCTAAATTTATTAGTCAAAGTAAAATACTAATTAAGGAGCTGAGGAAACTAAAACCTGATGACATTGCCAAACTAATGAAAATAAGTCCAAAACTGGCTTATCTAAACTTTGAAAGATTCCAACAATGGGAAGCATCATCAACAATTGATACTGCAAAACAAGCTCTTTTATCTTTTAAGGGTGAAGTTTTTAACGGCATTAAGGTTGAAAGTTACACTAAGGAAGATTTAGATTTCTCGCAGTCGCATTTAAGAATATTATCCGGTTTGTATGGTATTTTAAAACCACTTGATTTAATTAGTCCTTACAGACTTGAAATGGGAACAAAAATATCAGTTTCAGGAAAAAATAATCTTTACGAGTTCTGGGATGATAAAATTACTTCATCATTAAATAAGTCAATAAACGAACAAGGCGATAATATACTTATTAATTTAGCATCAAATGAGTATTTTAAATCAGTAAAAGTTAACAAGCTAAAAGCCAATGTTATTAGCCCTGTATTTAAGGACTTCAAAAATGGTCAATATAAAATAATTAGTATTTATGCAAAGAAGGCCAGAGGACTTATGACATCTTTTATTCTTAAAAACAGATTAAGCAAGCTTGATGAACTTAAGCTGTTTGATGCTGAAGGTTATTACTATAATGATAAACTGTCAAAACCTGAACAACCTGTATTTACAAGAGGATAATATCTTTATAGATGGAATGGTATATTTACATTTTAGTTGTTGCAGTCGGCTTCTTTGCAGGTTTCATTAACACGCTTGCCGGTAGTGGCTCATTACTTAGTTTACCATTATTGATGTTTTTGGGTTTGCCTGCCAATACTGCAAACGGGACAAATAGAATTGCCATATTACTACAAAATATTGTTGGAGTTGCAAGCTTTAAGAATCAGAAACTGTATAGTTTTAAACAAGACTTATGGCTAAGCGTACCGGCTATAATTGGTTCAATTCCCGGTGCTTTTATGGCAGTTGATATGAATGAGTCGGTAATGAAAACCACAATTGGAATTTTACTGCTTACAATGTTTCTTATTATTCTTTTTAAACCCGACAGCTGGTTAAAAGGGAATGTCGAAACTCAAAAACGACCTACTATATTAAATATAATAATTTTCTTTTTCATTGGTCTGTACGGAGGCTTTATTCAAGCAGGTGTGGGCTTTTTTCTTTTAGCAGGTTTAGTAATGGGTGCCGGTATGAATTTAGTTAGAGCAAATGCAATTAAAATACTTATTGTTTTAGCTTACACCCCTATCGCATTATCTGTTTTTATTTATTTTCATCAAGTAAACTATTTATGGGGTTTCATACTTGCTGTTGGAAATATGACAGGAGCATATATTGCCACAAAAGTTGCTGTAAATAAAGGGAGTCGCTTTATCAGATATATACTTTTAATCACCCTGTTTATTGCTTCAATAAAATTGTTAGGAGGGTTTTAATTCGCAACTTATTCAAATAATTACAACAATCTTATTCCATTATCATCTAAGCTAATGAGTTTTTGTTTATATAAATGACCTAATGCTTTTTTAAATGCTTTTTTGCTTAAACCCAATCTGAGTTTAATTTCGTCAGGAGCTGATTTGTCGGTAATATCCATGAATCCATTATTATCATTTAAAGCTTTAAGGATAATATTTGAGTTTGGGTCAATACTGTTTTTGTATCCCAATGGTTCTAATTGAATATCAATTTTGCCATCGCTACGAACCTGTTTTACATAGCCTTTTATTCTGTCGCCGGGTTTTATATTCTTATGAATATCCGATTTAAAAATTAAGCCTTTATACATGTTGTCAACAATTGCATTCATTCCAAGCTCGCTCAATTCATAAAGTAAGAGTTTAACTTCATCGCCTTGGCTAATATCAATATCATCAAAAAACACATACTTATTTAGCATTGATGATGCAACAAGACGTTCGCTCTGTTCATCTAATACCACAAAAACAAGATACCACTCCCCTGCCTTCATTTTTTCTTTTTGCTCGGCATAAGGAACAAGTAAATCCTTAGGCAGACCCCAGTCCAAAAAAGCACCGTAATTATTTACCTCTTTAACCTGCAAATAGGCAAATTCTTCTACTTGAACATATGGTTTTATAGTTGTTGCTACAATTCTATCTTCAGAATCTTTGTATATAAAAACTTCGATTTCAGCACCTAGCTTTATATCATCAGTTATATACGCATTTGGCAATAACACCTCGTTATTATCTTCATCAATAAGATAATAGCCAAATTCTGTTTCTCTATCGGCGATTAATTTTTGTATTCTTCCTATTTCCATATTTGTAATTTTAGCTCAATACTTTCAATCTAAGAATTATTTTCATCAAGCTTTTTTCTCTTATAGAAAAATATAAAATAAAAACCTGCCAGAATAAAAGGTATACTCAGCCATTGCCCCATGTTTAACGACATTCCTTGCTCAAATGCCTCTTGATTCTCCTTAACGAACTCAATTAAAAAACGTGCAGAAAACAGTAATACTAAAAATATACCGAAAAGCAGACCTTCCTTTTTACGTATTTCTGTTTTAAAGAATAAATAAGTTAAGGCTATGAAAATAATGAAGTAAGACAATGCTTCATATAGTTGTGTTGGATGGCGTGGAATGTTATCAACACGTGAAAAGATGATTCCAAAAGGCAAATCGGTAGGAATACCAATTATTTCGGAATTAAAGAAATTGCCTAAACGCACAAATGCTCCACCAATTGCCACAGGTATTATTACTCTGTCGAGAATCCAAATAATTGACTTTTTAGAAACATATTTTGAGAATAGCCATAATGAGATTAATATACCTATACTTGCTCCATGACTGGCAAGACCACCTTCCCATATCTTAAAAATATCAATAAGATGATGAGAATAATAATCCCAACCGTAAAAGAAAACATGACCAAGTCTTGCCCCTATTACCGTACCAATAAATACATACATAAATACCGAATCAACCCACTCGGGCTTAACATTATCCTTTTTAAAGATGTTCTGTAAGAGATAAATACCCAATGCAAAAGCCAAAACCCAAAATAAGCCATACCAACGAACTGTTAATGGACCAAGAGAAAAAAGTTCAGGATCAACATCCCATGTAAATGAAAGCAAAATACTCATATTGTAATATTTTAATTGTATTAATTGAGATAACGCAAAGATAGCATGATTATTCAAAGCAACTAAAAGATTTATTTTTACAAATTGCCATGTAATTCTTTTAAACATTATATTAATAAGAATACTAAAGACTAATATCAATCTTATTTTTAATTCAACAGTATCAACTATTGCTAATATGTTAATAGTAAGAATTAAAGCATCAAATTACTTTCTTTTCCTATTTTGAAAGCACAAAGCATGCTATTTGTAATTAGTATAAATAATGAAAAAATGCCTTAAAACTGACTATTATCAAAGAAATTTGAAGTCAACATATTTACATTTGTACACATTTTTATATTAAAACCATATTGTATTTTGGAAGCAATTGAACATAAGGGCATAGTTGAAAGTGTTGATAATGGGCTTATTAAGGTAAATATTACAGCTCTCTCAGCATGTGCATCATGTCAGGTAAAAGGTTCTTGTTCGGTTGGAGATATGGAAAACAAGGTAGTTGAAATAACAAATAGTAATATACAAGTAAAGGACGGTGAGTTTGTAAATATTGTTATGTCTCAATCATTGGGTTACAAAGCTCTTTTTTATGGTTATATTTTACCATTTATTTTAATCTTTATTGTTTTAATTATTTCAACAGAGTATGGTTTAAGCGAAGGTTATGCCGGATTGCTGGCACTTTCGCCTTTACCGGTTTATTATTTGATATTATATTTATTAAAAGATAAATTGAGGAAAACATTCTCATTTTCAATTCATAAATTAGCTTAAGTATAACAATATGAGTACGACAGTAATCTTCACAATAATATCTCTTAGTGCAATAGGAATTATTGCTGCAACGATTCTTTATTTTGTTGCCCAGAAGTTCAAAGTATTTGAAGACCCACGCATTGATGATGTAGAAGCAGTTTTACCCGGTGCAAATTGTGGTGGTTGCGGTTTTCCTGGTTGCCGTGGTTTTGCCGAAGCTTGTGTTAAAGCCGAGGAATTAGACAAATTGTTTTGTCCGGTTGGTGGTAATGACTGCATGGCAAGTGTTGCTTCTACTTTAGGAAAAGAAGCAGTAATGCAAGAACCAATGTTAGCTGTTTTACGGTGTTCGGGTTCACATGCGGTTAGGCCACAAACAAATAAATACGATGGAGCTGAAAATTGCACAATTGTTTCAAACCTATATGCAGGCGAAACAGGTTGCCAATTTGGTTGCTTAGGACTTGGCGAATGTGTAAGTGTGTGTAATTTTGATGCTCTGGCAATGGATCCTGTAAGCGGTCTCCCTGTTGTTGATGCCGAGAACTGTACAGCATGCGGTGCATGCGTTGAGCAATGTCCAAGAGATTTATTTGAACTTCGTCCTAAAGGTAAAAAAGATAGACGAATCTTTGTTTCATGCCGTAATATGGATAAGGGCTCAGCTAAAAAAATTGGCTGTGAGGTTGCTTGTATTGGCTGCCAAAAATGTGTTAAGGTATGTGATTTCGATGCAATAGTAGTAACTAACTTTAACGCTTACATCGACCCGCATAAATGTAAATTATGCAGAAAATGCGTTTCTGTTTGTCCAACAAATGCCATACATGAAATAAATTTTCCTGAAAGAAAAATAAAAGCAGCAAAAGCTGATGAAAAAGCCAAAGCTATAAAAGTTACCGGAGTTGAAAAGGCTGGTGAAAAAGAAGTTACAGCCAAAACAACAAATATCAACAAAGAGGCAGTTGTTGATAGCAAAATTAAAGAGAAGGTAGATAATGATACAACTTCTGATAAATCAAAAAATTAGGAGGATCAAATGTTAAAGACATTTCCAAAAGGCGGTGTACATCCACCGGAGACTAAATTATCGGCAAATGAGGCAATTCAAGTTCTGCCCATTCCTGACAGCGTTACAATTCCAATTGCTCAACATATTGGGGCTCCTTCAACACCAGTTGTAAAAAAGGGCGACAAGATACTTGTAGGCCAATTGCTGGCAAAAAGCTCAGGCTTTGTTTCTGCAAATATTCATTCCTCAGTATCGGGAACAGTTCAGAAAATTGATAATGTGCCTGATTCAAGCGGATACAAACGTCAATCGGTAATAATAAAAGTTGAAGGTGATGACTGGGATGAAAACATTGACAGAAGCAAAGAAGTTAAAGATGATATTTCTTTAAGCAAAGAAGAGATAATTAAGAAAATTTTCGATTCGGGTATTGTTGGTCTTGGTGGTGCAACTTTCCCTTCTCATGTGAAGTTATCTATTCCGAAAGGAAAAACTGCTGAAATACTAATTATTAACGGAGTTGAGTGCGAACCTTACCTAACCAGCGACCACCGTTTAATGCTTGAACGAAGTGAAGAATTAATTGTTGGCACAAAAATTTTAATGAAAGCTCTTGGTGTTGGTAAGGCAATAATAGGAATTGAGAATAACAAACCGGATGCTATTGAAAAGCTAAATAAGGTAAATGACAATTCAAGTATTTCTATTGAAGCATTAAAAGTACAATATCCTCAGGGCGGTGAGAAACAGCTAATTAAAGCCTTAACTAACAGAGAGGTTCCATCAGGCGGATTACCTATTGATGTCGGTGCTGTTGTTCATAATGTGGGTACTGCCCTTGCAGTTTACGAAGCTATTCAAAAAAACAAGCCATTATTTGAAAGAATAGTTACCCTAACAGGTAAATCTGTGAGTAAACCGGCTAACTATCTTGTTAGAATTGGAACACCAATTTCTGCAATTATTGAACGTTCGGGTGGATTGCCGGAAGATACAGGTAAAGTTATAAATGGTGGACCAATGATGGGTAAGGCTGTTAATTTTCTTGATGCTCCGGTGACAAAAGGAACTTCGGGAATTACAATAATGCCGGATGAAGAATCTCATAGAGGTATTATTAAAGATTGTATTCGCTGTGCAAGATGTACCCAAGTTTGTCCTATTGGATTAGAACCTTACCTGTTAATGACTTTAACGGAAAAGAGCTTATTTGAGAGATTAGAAAAAAATGATGTAATGGATTGTATTGAATGTGGTTCATGCAGCTACACTTGTCCATCAGACAGACCATTATTAGATTATATTAGATTAGGAAAAGTAACAGTTAGTAAAATAATAAGAGCAAGGAGGCAACAATGAACAAGCTTTTAACAATATCACCATCACCACATTTACATGGCGATGCTTCCGTAAAAAAGATAATGTACGGAGTAATTATTGCCATGATTCCTGCCATGTTGGCGTCATTCTTTTATTTTGGAATTGGTGCTGTTATTACAACTTTGGTTGCAGTGGTTTCTGCATTGCTGTTTGAATACCTTATTCAACGCTTCATGCTGAAAAAACCAAGCAGCATTACTGATGGCTCTGCAATTATAACAGGAATTTTATTAGCATTTAACTTACCAAGCAATTTACCTGTGCATTTGGTAATCATCGGGGCTTTTGTTGCAATTGCAATAGGAAAAATGTCTTTTGGCGGCTTAGGAAATAATCCTTTTAATCCGGCATTGGTAGGAAGGGTATTTTTACTTATTTCCTTTCCTGTTCAAATGACCAGCTGGCCAACACCAATCGCATCAAGACTAACATATATTGATGCCGAAACAGCAGCAACACCATTGGCTATTGTAAAAGAAGCTTTAAAGAATGGTGAGCCCTTTTCTCAAATCATTAAGGAAATACCATCATATACAGATATGTTTATTGGAAATATAGGAGGAAGTTTGGGTGAAATATCTGTAGTTTTTCTATTAATTGGCTTTGTTTATATGCTAATCAGAAAAATTATCACCTGGCATATTCCTGTAAGCATGCTTGGAACAATATTTATCTTTTCAGGAATATTATGGTTAGTAAATCCCGAATCATTTGCCGACCCTGTTTTCCATATCTTAACAGGAGGTGCAATGTTAGGTGCAATCTTTATGGCAACCGATATGGTAACCTCGCCGATGAGTATAAAAGGGCAAATAGTATTTGGTGTGGGAATAGGTATTTTGACAGTTTTAATCAGAACATTTGGTGCATACCCTGAAGGGGTCTCATTTGCAATTCTTATTATGAATGCTTTTGTTCCATTGATAAATACCTATATGAAACCAAAGAGGTTTGGAGAAGTTGTTAAATGATTGTTGATTAATGAAGTAGAATGTAATAAATAGACAATAATAAATTAAAACGGTATGGCAAAAAAAGAATCATCATTTATTAATATGGCTCTTACTCTGTTCATTGTTGCACTTGTTGCATCAACTGCACTGGGATATGTTTACGAGCTTACAAAAGAGCCAATACGTCTTGCCAAAGAGAAAAAGGTAAAAGACGCTATAAAATCCGTCCTTCCTCAATTTGATTCTTTAGGAACAAAATATTTAGTATTACCATCAGATGAGAAAGACAGTTTGATTTTTTATCCTGCATATAGTGCATCAGGCCAATTAATTGGAACAGCTATTCAAACATATTCAAATAAGGGATTTAGCGGTTATATCGGTATTATGGTTGGAATTACGCCGGATGGTAAAGTATCAAACTATTCTGTTCTTGAACATAAAGAAACACCGGGTCTAGGTACAAAAATGAAAGATTGGTTTAAAAATCCCGAGAAGCCAAAAAGTTCTGTTTTAGGACGAAATCCATCAAATGACAATCTAACAGTTTCAAAAGATGGTGGCGATATTGATGCTATTACCGCTGCTACAATTTCATCAAGGGCTTTTCTTGATGCAATTAACAGAGCTTATAATACTTTACAAGATAAAGAGGGAGGTAAAAATGAGTAAGTTAAGCATATTCAGTAAAGGGTTCTTTAAAGAGAATGCTGTATTTACACTATTGTTAGGACTTTGTCCAACATTAGGAACAACAACATCAGCAATTAACGGTTTGGCAATGGGCTTGGCAACAACCTTTGTTTTGGTTATGTCAAATATTGTTGTATCATTGGTAAAAAACCTGATACCTGACAAAGTAAGAATTCCATCGTTTATTGTAATTATTGCCACCTTTGTTACTCTTGTTGAGCTATTGATGCAAGCATTTGTACCTGATTTATTTGAGGTTTTGGGATTGTTTATTCCTCTTATTGTTGTAAACTGTATTATTCTTGGACGTGCCGAAGCTTTTGCATCAAAAAACACAGTTGGTGATTCAGCTCTCGACGGACTGGGAATGGGATTAGGATTTGCAATGGCTCTTACTATCTTAGGCGGTGTTAGAGAGATTCTTGGTAGCGGTTCATTATTCGGGATTCACTATATGCAAGGTGACGGAATGTTGGTATTTGTTTTATCACCAGGTGCATTTCTTGTTTTAGGATATTTAATAGCTTTTATCAACAGATTAAAAAAGGCATAGTTAGCTTGTCGATAATATAAAAACATAATTATCATGGAATATATTTTAATTATCATATCAGCCATTTTTGTTAATAACATTGTATTGACAAAATTTTTGGGCGTATGCCCGTTTATGGGAGTTTCCAATAAAGTTGAGACCTCAATAGGTATGACAGGTGCAGTTGCCTTTGTATTGGTAATTGCTACAATAGTCACCTATCTAGTTCAGAAATATATATTAGTTGCTTTGGGAATTGAGTTTATGCAAACAATAACCTTTATTCTCATTATAGCTTCATTAGTTCAGTTGGTTGAGATTATTCTTAAAAAGGTTTCTCCCCCTCTTTATCAGGCATTAGGTATTTTTCTACCACTTATTACTACAAATTGTGCCGTTTTGGGAGTTGCAATTCTCACCGTACAAAAAGATTTCAATTTGCTTGAAGGTGCAATATTCGCCTTTTCAAATGCAATAGGATTTGGTTTAGCTTTAATAATCTTTGCCGGTCTTCGCGAACACTTAGATTTAATGAATGTACCAAAAGGAATGAAAGGTGTACCTATAGCATTTATTGTTGCAGGATTATTGGCAATGGCCTTTATGGGTTTCTCCGGAATAGTAAAATAATCACATTTACCATATTTTATAAAAGACATGCTAATTAGTGTGTCTTTTTTTTTATTAGTCTAATACGATGTACATCTCCAAAACTTGAAATCATAAGACAATACCCTACCTTGTTCAATTTTCACTTCGTATTTTCCTAAATCTTCAAGCTTTTCTATAGTTACAATGTATGTGTTTGGCGGTAACTCTGTAAGCAGATTACCATTAAGCACATCATCACTCAAACTGTTATTCAAAAGCTCATTAATATCATTCTGCCCTAAACTGTCAAGCTTGGTTTTTTCTATAAAATATATTTTACCCGAATAATCTGAATACACCCTGCTATCATAATCTATGATTGGCATACAATCACCTGAACCAAATTCTACTTTCCCTTTTATTCCTGTTTCAAATCCAATTTTACTACAACTATTTGTTAATATAAGTACGGACAATAATAGTATTTGGGCTAAGTATTTCATAAGTATTTTTTCTTTTAACGATTGCAGACTTATAATATTGCTAGTTCACAGTACTTATAAAACGATAAACTTAAAACAATTGCAACATATCTACAAATTGGATAGAATTGATTTTCAAACCCGATTTGCATCGGGCTTGAAATACAATTGCCATAATATGGTATTTTAGGTTAATTTATTTTTTTCTTCGGGTGAAAATAATATCAAACCAATAGGCTGAAATACTAAAATAAATAATCCATATCCACCAAGTGCTCTCCAGCTCAAAGGCATTGCCTCTAACACTTACATCCTCGGCGTATAGAGCGGCGAAAATAAATAAGTATACAGGAACAATGATTGAGACAATAATTTTACGTGGTCTTATTCTGTTTTCCATCTTAATATAAACTGTTCTTAAAAGAAGTTGTACATGGCAGAGCTAAGTTCTTTGTTGATATGTTTTAATAGTTTTCTAATATTTCTTCTTTTAATTAATAGCCTGAAGAGAATTACAAAGTCTTTGACAAAATCTTTAATCTTGATAGTTGATATTTTTAAAACTAATTCCTGAATAAAAACTATAACAGGTTTGCTGAACCTGGCAATTGCTTCTATAATAAACACTAAATCAGTGTAAACTGCATTTAGAATTGAATAATCAAGAGATAATGTTTTAAGTGCTTTCCGGTAAAGTTTCATGACAAATGTATTTTAATTAGTTTTAATATATTTTGTTTATCTTTTTAATCTCCTGAATGATTGTTTACTGAGAATATCTAATATTTCAATAATATTCTGAAATATTAATTCTGTAAAACTACAACTGTATCGTAAGTCTATCAAGCAATTTTAAGGATTTATCTCTGTTAATATCATAAATTAAAATGATTAAAATGCTTAAAACATCTTTATATTTATTTTAAATTTTATAAAATTGTATATTAAATTTTGTTTATAATTATTTTATAGTGTATTTTTATAGATTCAATAATTAATCAATGTCGTACAAGTACTCATTTATCGAAAACAGCTCATTGTTACTACTAAAGACAATGTTTCCTATCATTCCTGCTTTATCAAAGTTGGTACTTGTGTATGTGTCCGGTATAAGTAATCAGACAGAAATAAAATTTATCAGCAACTCAGATAACAATAATATTGATAATTACCCCGCAAAGCTCAATCCTGATGTTTTAACAAGGTTTAGAAATAAAAAGTCAAAATACGAATGGCTTAAAAGAGGTGAAGAACCTTTCAGCCAAAATACAATTAAAGACCTGGAGCCTAAGATATTTGACGAAAATGAGAAAACCATTCTTTGTATAAGAATACCCTCAGGCAATAACACGGACACGGTAGATTTACTATTCTTTTATTTTAAACAAGACAAGACAGACTTTGGGCCTAGTAAGAAAGATTCAGGCCTTGATACATCAAATAAGAAGATTATAAGAATTATGCTTGAAAGGATGATTGAACAATTTCTTTCCATTCAAAAAAATGATTATCAAACATTACTCAGACAAAACAAAATATTTAATGAAACTATAAACGATAAAAAGGCACAGATTAAAGAATTTGAAGATCAGATTGCATCTTTAGCAATTCATCATATTAATGAAATAAACAGTACAAGTAACTGTCAGTATGTATTTAGTAAAGACGCACTTGATAAAATAAAAAATTACAAAGGTGAATTGTTTGAACTAAATGATATTATTGATAATGCTATTTCATTTGCCAGGAATTCAAATCCCGGAAAATCTATAATAAATATTGACGAAAGCTATATCCGCCTGAGAACCGTGAATTATGAATCAAGAAAAACTAAGTCTCAGCAATTATATATCAAATATCCTGATGTTGCTGCATTTCTCGATATGTACGAAGATGCAATAACTGAGGTTCTTAATGAAGGTGGCATTGTAAAAAGTGCAACAGTAGGTAAAAAGCTTAAGCCTAAGCCACTTAAACCGGCTGCAATAAGTCTTGCCATAAAAAAAAGAAATAAGAAAATTGCTTATTTAATGTTGCAATATGAAGACAAATGGCCTTTGATAAGAGCTGAGTTTACACCCATTCAAAATATCATGAAAGCAAGTCAAGGTGGCTTCCGTGAAGTATCTTAGATTATAAAGGTTTCTCGCCATCGAGAGGATATTAATCTTTGGAATGTTTA
>JANTGP010000064.1 GCA_024762835.1 Bacteroidota bacterium | reverse complement strand
ATAATCTTAAAATAATATTTTAATACAAAAACAAACTGTAAACTAAAATAATAGGCTTTATAAAGCTCATATATTCATATAGTTAGTAGTAGCTATTGTTTATAAACATGTTTATAAAAAGTTGCAAGGTATTATTTAGCAATTATACAACGATCTAATTTTACATCGCCAAGATAACCGTTACATTGCCCTTTTATCTTTACGCTGTTTCCGTTATTAAGTTGTTCTATTTCTTTAGTTTGCTGAACAGCATAAACACTGTCAATTAAACAGGTAACACCAAATATCTCATCAAATAACGATATCTCATAGCTTTGGGATATTTTCTTGATTTTTACAATCTTTCCTTCAACTTGAACTATCTTACCAAGATATTTTGCGTTTGCTTCTTCCTCGTTTAAATCAAAATCATTAAACAATTGCTCAGCCGAAACAATATATTCGGGTTTTAAATTAAGTGTATTTTTATGCGGTTTATGGAATACATAAAGATACACCGATACGGCAGCCAAAGCACCAATTATTAAAGCTATTTTTATCAATTTACTCATTTGCTGATATATTTAAAAAATAAAACAGGGATTTACTTTTTGTATAGTTCGTAGTTAATTGACATCTTAACAGTCATCTCCTTCGCAATCTTTTCTCTTACTATGCCTGGAATTTCGATGTCAAAATCTTCAGGTTTCAACATAATTGTTGAATTTGCAATAACCTTATAGTCTTTAATGCTAATTTCAGCCTTTGCCTCAATTTCTTTTGTTACGCCGTGTATGCTAATCTTTCCTTTTATTTCTGCTGTGTAATCCCCATCTTTATTAAAATCAATATCTTTAATATTTGTAATCGTACCTTTAAATTTTGCTTTTGGAAACTCATCACTCTCAATATAGTTTTCATTAAAATGCTCTTCCATAAGGGCATTTTTAAATTTAAAAGATTTAATCAATATACCAAAGTTTATACTTCCGCTCTCTGTTTTTAAGAAACTTACAACCTGATTATTTACAGCCTCAATATTTTCCAGAGGTGTTTTTGATGTGAATTCAACCAAACCACTCTTTGTATAATATATGTCCTGAGATAAGACTTTTAAACTAACTGCAATAAGTAAAAGAGATATAAGAATGTATTTATTCATAATTTTAATTGTTTTTAATAAACCTCAAATTTGAGGTTTTACCTTTGTCATTTAATTTTAAGTAATAAAGTCCTTCAGCCAAATTGCTAATATCAATCCTGGCGTTTCTTTGTATGTTAACCGATTTACATAATTGTCCTTTTATATTATAGATTGACAATTCTTTATTATCAATATTTTCAGTTACTATATTTAAAATATCCTTTGCAGGATTAGGAAATATATTAACAAAACTTGTATTAAGTTGCTCAATGCCGGATGTATTCTTTTCATAAATTTGTAATGAGCATAATTTGGTATGTTCTTCCTGTGCAACTAAGGCAGAGTAAAAAGTTACTGTTCCCGTACCTTGTGCAGGTGCTGTCCATGTAAAATTCCATGTTGCAGTTGTACTGTTAATATCATCATCATGGGTTATGGCATTATTATTATTTACTAATTTAGTACCCGATGAGATAATAAATTGGCCTGTTTTTGTATTCAGAGTATCTTCGCAAGTAAGTTCAAAGCCTTTATGTCCCGATCCTGTATAACTTACAGTAATATCATAAGTTTGTTCGGCCGTATAGCCCTCTGCAGGTATATTTGTTGAAATAAAATTTGCTACGCTTGTGGCTGACCCGCCATGACATAATGTGCAATTTTTTGCATCAGAAGGTGAGTTGGTATATCCTCCCGGAGAACCCGAGGGATAAAAGGCACTAATTGAAATTAAACTTGCAACAAATAATGTTATTACAATAAACGGTTTTTTTGTTAATAAATTTAAAAGCATAATTATTTAATTTTAGTAAATGAAAATGTGCGTGAAATATTAAAACCAAAATGAATTCCTCCTTTAAAAAAGTTGTCATTGTTA
Source organism: Bacteroidota bacterium (assembly GCA_024762835.1). Lineage (GTDB taxonomy): Bacteria > Bacteroidota > Bacteroidia > Bacteroidales > M50B96 > JANTGP01. The sequence goes on along the minus strand of JANTGP010000064.1, from coordinate 13,186 downwards.
TTTCCTGTTATGAATCCTCCCTCATACATTAATGAGGTGTTTGTAAGCATTAGCTGGAAAACATGACCGCCTGTTTCTATATCAACACCAATTGCTATAGGATTGTTGTACGCCTCGCTGCTTCTTGGTGACCTTATTGTATAGAAATACTCGGCTGTAATGGCAAATCTGTTAGTTATTTTATATCTTCCGCCTAAACCAACAGCATATAAGTCATTCATATCAAGTGCAGTTGGCACAAGATTTCGGTGAACGAGACTTGGAGTTAGTTGTAATGATAATTTATTGTTGAACTTTCGGGCAATCAATAATTGGTGCACATACGACAATCTTGAGGATAGGTAATTGTCTCTTTCCGCTTCGGTAAATTTTCTGGTGAAGACTTCAAAACTTGTAAAGTAAGTTATCGAAACCGGTATGGCCCATTTACCTGTACTTTGCCTAAGAAGTCTGAACTTGAAATATCCATCGTAGGTTTGACTAAATGAGCTTCTGTCAATTCCTACAGTAAACCAATCTTTTAATCCGTATTCAAGGTTTAATCTGATTGTGGAACGGTCGATGCCAAAGAAATCTGATATTCCGTTGTTGATAGATCCAAAGCGGTGTGAAATTGTGAAATTCAAGTGTTGTTTTTTAACAAGTTCAATTGAATTAGCATTTATTATTCGTGTCGATTTGAATGTAGCCGAGACATAATTATTTGAGTTGTCAAATTCACCATCTAATAAATCATCAATGTCTTGTGCATAAATGATATTTGTGATTAATACGAATATCAGTAAAAAAATAGTTTTCATTGCTTGAGTTGTTTAATTGTTTAGTGCACCGGAGTTAATCCAAATTTCAAATTGCTTTATCTTGCAATTGTCTAACATGCCTGCATTTTTTGGCATTGGTGAGTAATCTGTTTCATGTTTTATCGCACCAAGTAGTCTCCCATTGTCAGCGTATGTTTTTAAAGCCGCATAATTATCAAGTATTATACTATTTCCATATGTGTCAGCTGTTGCTGTTGAATGACATGATAAACATTGCAGAGCTAATATTGATGATATAGAGCCGCTATAGCTTACGTCTAAAGTATCACAGCTAGAGAATACTTGTGGATAAAGGTATTCTTCATTGTCGTAATAGCATGACTGGAAAGCAAGCACAATTAAGAATACCGGGATTATGTAAAATTTTATTCTCTTCATGAATTTGTATTTATATATTTTCTAAATAAATATTATTAATTATAGAATTAACTACTTGCTTGTTATTAGTGTGTCGTTAAGGCAGTTAGTATTCTTTGCACCTTGTTCAATCCATATTCTTATAAGTGTTCTTGCCTCAATAGAAAGGGGATTATCAGGAGGCATTGGTTCTTGGAGTAATGATGTCATTGCTTTAAAAGCCTTACTGTTGTTTGCATCACCGGCTGTTATACTTTCCATTATTGAGTTATAATCTGAATAAACAAGTCCCTTTTCTGCACTTATATTATCATGGCAACCACTTATTGCACAGCCTGTTTGAAATATTGGAAGAATCTCAGAGTCAAAACATACTTCAGGCATTTCATTGGCATTTGGCGTGTTATGAGTGCATGAAAATAGGAGTATCGAAAAAAGAAATATTACATTCCTGAAATTTAATAGAAATCTCATTGTTAATTTAAATTTTGATGATTAAAATACTTTTAATGTTGTGTTTTTACTTAGTAGAATGTTTTATGCCTGCAATTTATAATAATAAAACAGAAATATCAATAATAGTTTCCTATTTAGACAAATGCTTGAAACGATGTAATATCTGATTTTAATTAATTGTTTGATTGAAAATTAAGGCATAATCGTTGATAGCTCTTATTTGTAATCATTTACTATTATTGATTTGTTAATTGTTACTCTCAATATATTCAGGTAATCTGACAAAGAAACTGCTTCCAATACCTTTTTCCGTAGTGAACCAAATAGAGCCATTGGCATTCTCGATAATATTTTTTGAGATAGCTAATCCTAAGCCCGAACCACTGCTTTTTGTAGTAAAATTTGGAATAAAAAGTTTGTCTTTAAGATCGTCGGGAACTCCTGCTCCATTATCTTTTATCTCAACAACAAAATCACTACTGCTTTTAGTAAGTTTTATTTCTACGATAATATCACTTCCTTTTGTTATAGACTGAATAGCATTGTTTATAAGATTGATAAAAACCCGCTTAATTTTCTCTTCATCGGCAAAAACATAAGCTTCTTTAAGATTGTTAAAATCACTTTGTAAAATTAGCTTTTCATCTTTTAAAAAGAGGTCAGTTGTTTTCTTTAAGATATCAATTAAGTTAATTTTTGAATTCTCGGTCGTTGGCATCTTGGCAAAATTTGAAAATTCAGTTGCAATAGCTGATAGTGCATCTATTTGGCTAATAAGAATATTAGCAACTTTATCAAATCGTTGTGTAAATTCATCAGGATTTTCAGATTTTATTTTTTGCAAATACTGCAAGTGAAGACGCATTGGTGTTAATGGGTTTTTAATCTCGTGTGCAATTTGTTTTGCCATTTCACGCCAGGCACTTTCTCGCTCGGACTTCAGTAACAGATTAGCACTTTTGTGCAGCTCGTCAATCATCCTGTTGTAATCGTTAATAAGCTTGCCAATCTCATCTTTGCTCGAATAATCAATCTTCTCATTAGGTTTTCCAAGTGTTATTGCTTTCATTTTTTCATGTATCAAGCGGAGTGGTTTCGTAATTTTGTTTGATATTAAAATAGCAATGAGAATGGTTAATAAAATGAGCAAGGCATATATATTCGCAACAGCGGTGATTAAAGCCGACATTTCCTTTTTTAAAGTCTTTTGATTTGTGAAATATGGCAAGTTAAGGTAAGCTAACACCTTGTTTTGGTTGTTTATAAATGGTACGTAAGCCGAAAGGTAATTTAGTTCGCCAATCTTTTCATCATGAACGAAATTTGCTTTATTTTGTCTTTTCATTTGCCAAAAGGCTTCGGCGTTCATTTTTGTGCCAATTAGAGCATTTTCAAAAATCTCCGGTCGGGACGATGCCAGTAAATCACCTTGAGTACTGTATAAATTTATATCGGTATAAAACACATTCGAGAATTTAATTAATAAGTAGGTGATGTAATCATTTTGGCTTGAATCCAGTGTGTCTAAGTTTGCAAGTTTATGTTCTAATTCAACTAACACAGATTGCATTTTCTCTTTAATATTATCGCTGTTTTTTGTGTTGTATTGCTCGATATTGGAATATATAGTTATTCCTCCTATAACAAGTAGCGACAATAAAATAGTTGATACAATTGAGAATTGAATCTTATTTTTAAAATCGAATTGGAAGCTGTTAATCTGGCTTGGAAATTTATGCAGGAACGTGATTATTGTAAACACAATGTGGAAAAAAACAAAAATATACGACAAGATTATCAGAATGTCTAATAAACTGATTGTAGGGTTACTGACGATAATTGTAATTTTACTATTAGGCTTATAAATTAAATGATCAAAACCATCAATAGTGCTTGATGCAAATTCCTTATCATTGGTTTCGTAAATGGCTGATGTAAGGCTATATGGAAATTCTCCAAGTTCGGCAACAAGAACGCCGTCTTTGTATTTTGCATAGGAAAACTCATCAAGGTTACTGCTGCTTCTCTTATTTCCTTCAATTAGCAGCTCCGGATAACCAAGTGCTTGACCTTGAAGCTTTGTGTTTAAATCAATAAACAGGCTTAATCTGCCGGAATCTATTTTATTGGTGAAATTTATCTCGCCAAGGTATGAGATACGACCATTCATATTGTCAATAAAGTAGAAAGTGCCACTTGGCAGGGCTTGGCCATTCTCGTGAATCATTTCGTCAAAGAATTCACGGCAACAAACCGATTCATTTGATAGCTCGTTTAAAATGCTGTCTTCTTTGCCACATAAAAACAGTTGCATATTATACTTTATCCAAAAGCCTGAAAAATAATTTGAAGACACATATGTATATATCTCATCAAGGCTGATTTTTGTATCAAATATTTTATTGTATAATACAGAATCACTTAAAAGTTTTTTGTTGATATTATCAAGAAAGGTTTCAGCAAGAGGGTCACGTTCCGTTGATAGATTTATTGCCAATACTTTTTTGATGCCCTTTTCTTTTATTGCTGAAATCCGTGTTACCTCAGTAACTGCATAAAGTGATGATAGAAATAATATGAATATAATTGTAGAATAGATTAATTTATGTTTGCCAAATCGTAGCCAGGCAAAATATGCTGTAAATGCATAAAAGAATAATATAGAGTATAGCGAAATGTTAATATTCAAGAGCTTAAGCAAAATAAAAACAAGTAATGATGAGATTAAAGAAATAATAATAAACTCTTTTGTACTGATAATTGCATTTAGAATACGAATAAGCTTGTCGATAAAAAGCATGAAAGAAAACAATAGCAAACTCAATATTAAAAAGGCAAAAAAGGTAACTACTGAAATATCAAATATCCTGTTTATCTCAAAGTTTATAGTTGAGTTTAATATCAAGCCTTTTAGAAAAATATCAAGCATTGCAAAAAACATGACGGATAGAGTTACACTCACAACAGTAAATGCTATTTTCGATTTCTTAAAAATCCTTGTATATATCCAATTGTCAAAGACATTATTTTTTGAGATATAATAGCAGATTGCCAAAATTAGTATTGTGTTTAACAAGAAATCGCCTAAGGATGATGATAAGGACGACTCGGCAAAATAAATTGGACTGAAAAGACTTAACTCACTGAATGCTTTTTGAATATCAGCAAGGAATAGAAGATACCGTATTGCAAACAATGAACTTACAAATAAGACGAAGCAAATAAGTGAAGCTCGCCTGTTTTGTCTTTCCGAAAACCAATCGATTAAAAGTAGTAAGAGAAAGACTAATGCAAGCGAATATGCGAACAACGATAAATATTTGTAATTATAACTATTAATAGAAGAGCTGTCATGTTGAAGATAGAAAAGTATCTCTCCATTTGTATCATAAATGGTATAAACTTTCGCATTTTCAATACCTGTTGAGTCGGTAAATAATTTATAATTAGGCGGAAGATTAAAACAAGAGGCAAAATTGTTTTTTAGTAATGGATTCTCGAAAGGATATTTTTTCTTTATTAAAATAAAACCAAATATGTTATAATCGTTAATTACCTTATTCTCTACATGATACCATGCATTTCCTAAAAATACAATTGGATTGGCTTGTAGCCCGGATGGTGTAAGACTATCAATAACCATTTCGTTATTTGTCCACCAAAAAACAGAATCATTTTTGTAAATCAGAAAACTTAAATCATCATCATTGATAGTCTTTATTATCTTGGGTGCATTTTCAAGCAGCCACTTATCTTCATCATTTTTACCAATTGATTCTGCTATTATATCAATAATTGAAATTAATTTATCTTCTTCATTATAGAGGGTTTCCTGAAATGATTCGACATTTATCTCTGCTGAATGATTTATAAACGAATCACTATTAAGCCAATAAGCCGAAATACTTGCCAGAATAAAAGCAATAAAGAAGCTGTATCTTTTATAAATATTAGGTATGTTAAGTTTATCTTCTGAATTCATTATTCAAATATTAAATTTAGCGTCATAATAACTCCAATTCTATGCCTTATTAGAAAAATGTAATACTACTTATGATGATATGGCTCATTATTAATAATTGTAAAAGCTCTGTACAATTGTTCAACAAATAACAATCTTATCATTTGATGCGAAAAAGTCAGCTTTGATAATGACAACTTATTTGGTGCTTTTTTATATACTTCACTAGAGAAACCGTAAGGACCGCCTATTACAAAATACAAATAGCGTGTGCTTATTATTGTTTTTTTTTCAATAAATTTTGCTAGCTCCACTGATGTTAAGCTTTTTCCCTTTTCGTCAAGAAGTACGACATCTGCACCGGATTTAATATTGCCTAGAATTAATAATCCTTCTTTTTCCTTTTGCTGAGCTATACTCATATTCTTTGAGTTTTTTATGTCTGGTATTACAATTAGCTCAAAACCAATATAATGTTTTAGTCTGTCGATGAATTTATTTATTCCTTTTCTTAAATAATCTTCATCGGTTTTTCCTACTGTTATTAAAGTTATCTTCATAGCAAATAAATTTCACTTAGTCTCAAATCAAATACTTACCTTTGCATAAATAAATGTGGTGTAATTTTTGACAAAGTGCAGAGACAAAGTTAATTTAATATTTTTGAAATCAGCATAATTTAATTTAGTATAAAATGAAAGTAATTAATAAGCAGGTTATTTTTCTAATTTTCTCGATGTTTTTATTTGCTTCCTTTACTTCGATTCTACAAGTAAGCGATAAAATTAGCGAAACCATTAATAAAGGTGATGCAAAGGCATTATCAGAATATTTTAATTCAAATGTCGAGCTTGTTATTCTCGATAAAGAGGATATTTACAGCAAAGCACAGGCAAAACTTATCATGCAATCTTTTTTTCAGAAGCATCCGCCAACAAGCTTTGTTGTACAACATAAAGGCGGACCTGAAGATGCAAAATACTGCATAGGTAATTATACCAGTAACAATGAACGATTCAGAATTTATTTTCTGATAAAAACTTCAGATAACAAATCACTAATTCATCTTTTCAGGATTGAAGAAGAATAAGATAAATTGCAAATACAAATGGCAGATTACGATTACCAACAATACTTAGACAAATTTATTGAGAATGCATTTTCGGAAGATATTGCCGACGGCGACCATACTACTCTTTCGTGTATTCCCCACGATGCAATCGGTAAAGCACAGCTGATTGTAAAAGAAGAAGGGATAATCTCAGGAATTGAAATCGCAAAGCAGGTTTTCCATAAGTTTGACCCTGAACTTAAAATGGAGATTTTTATTAAGGATGGGCAGCATGTTGTATTTGGCGATATTGCATTTACAATTGAAGGTAAACGGATTTCAATTTTGCAAACAGAGCGTTTGGTGCTAAATATAATGCAGAGAATGAGTGGCATTGCAACCCGTACAAATTACTATGTTCGCTTGCTTGATGGTTTATCCACAAAGATTCTTGATACCAGAAAAACCACACCGGGAATGCGTTTTCTTGAGAAAGAGGCAGTTAAAACCGGCGGAGGTGAGAATCATCGAATGGGACTTTATGATATGATTATGATTAAAGACAATCATATTGATTTTGCAGGAGGAATTGCGGAAGCTATAACAAAAACAAAAAACTACCTTAAAGAAAAAGGTAAGAATCTGAAAATTGAAGTTGAGGCTCGCTCAATTGATGAGGTTAAGCAAATAATGGATGCCGGAGGAATTGATAGAATAATGCTGGATAATTTCAGTTACGACGATACCAGAAAAGCTGTTAAGTTGATTGCTGGTAAATATGAGACAGAGTCAAGCGGCGGAATAACAGAAAAGACTATTAGAAATTATGCAGAGTGTGGTGTCGATTATATTTCTGTAGGTGCACTTACTCATCATATCAAGAGCCTTGACATGAGCCTTAAAGCCATATAATTAAACCTCAACTTTTATTGATGAAAGAAAGTGCATTTATAAAATACTTTGTTGATTTGTTTTTTCGAATTGCAGAAAAAGCAAAAAAGATTACCATTCCGGGATTCGATGGCGTTCCATTATATGATGTAACGGTTTTCTTTTTTAAAGGAATAATTGAGGGTTCTTTAACAACACGTGCCTCTTCAATTGCTTTTAACTTTTACCTTGCAATTTTTCCTTCTATAATATTTATCTTTACACTTATTCCATACATTCCAATTGATAATTTTCAATTAGAACTGTTGTCCTTAATGCAAAGTGTAATGCCAAATAATGCTTATCTGGCTTTTAAAGAAACACTTGAAGATATAATAACAATTCCTCATGGAAGTTTACTATCAATTGGTTTTTTTGCTGCAATTATATTTTCCACAAATGGCTTTAACTCAATGATTGAAGCTTTTAATGCAACTAAGCATACTATCGAAACCCGTTCGTGGCTTGCTCAGAGAGTAGTGTCTTTAGTATTATCCTTTATTGTATTTTCTCTAACTATACTTGCTGTCTCCTTAATTGTCTTTAGCCAATGGGCAATGGATTTTCTTGTGAATAACCATATTATTAAAGAAGCATTTACTTTGTTTTTGCTTAGCCTGGGAAAGTGGATAATAATTATTGCATTGTTCTTTTTTACTATTTCTTTCCTCTTTTATTTAGCCCCTGCAAAAAAAGTAAGATGGCGGTTTATATCAGCCGGTTCAACACTTGCAACATTACTTACAATTGCAATATCGCTTGGCTTTTCGTACTATATAAATAATTTTGGCAGGTATAATACTTTGTATGGCTCAATTGGTGCAATATTGGTTATTTTGGTGTGGCTTTATTTAAATTCAATTACTCTATTAATTGGCTATGAATTAAATGCAAGTATTAAAGATGCACATCTTGAAGATAAATGGGATTAGCTTTAATATCAAAAATAATTATTATAGCTCAAGATGTTTAATTTTTTTAGTTTTGTAAACGAAATAATAAATATAATTTTTGTCGCAAATGCAATTTCTCGAAAACTCAATTACCGAAAAAGTTCAACCCGGATGGGTTGAGGTAGTTGTTGGTTCGATGTTTTCGGGAAAAACCGAAGAGTTGCTGAGACGGTTGAAGAGGGCACGTTTTGCAAAACAAAGGGTTGAAATTTTTAAACCTATTATCGATACTAGATATTCAATAGAAGAGGTTGTCTCTCACGACGAAAATGTAACAATATCTACACCCGTTGAATCATCTCAAAACATAATCTTGCTTGCAGGTAGTGCTGATGTTGTGGGAATTGACGAAGCACAGTTTTTTGACAAAGGATTGGTAGAAGTGTGTAACCAATTGGCTAACATGGGTAAACGTGTTATTGTTGCAGGTTTAGATATGGACTTTCTAGGGAAACCATTTGGTCCAATTCCGGATATAATGGCAATTGCCGAACACGTTACAAAAGTACATGCAATATGTATGAGATGTGGCAGCCTGGCTCAATACTCTCATAGATTGATAAAACAAGATAAGCTGGTCTTGCTTGGCGAAAAAGAAAGTTACGAACCCCTTTGCAGAGCTTGTTTTAATAAAGCTCTAAATGAGGGTAAATCATGATGGTATTCTTTTTCTAACACTAGAACACATATTACGATAAGACTATACTTTTAAAAAAACCCAATGATGAATCAATGGGGTTTCTAATTTTAATCTTTAAACGTATGTTATACAATTGTATTTCAAATCCGATAACCATCGGGTTCATTTACTAATCGGTATTATTCAACAATAAATTTCCTGTTATATATCCTTTCGTTTGTTGAAATCCTCAAATAATAAATACCAGCTGAATGCGATTTTATATCAATTTCTTTAACATAATTATTGTCATAGCTATCAACTATTTCGTTCCAAAGTTTTTGACCTAAAATATCAAATATCTCAAGTTCAATTTTCCCCTTCTCATTTGATGAGAAATATATAGTAAAATTACCTATATTAGGGTTAGGATAAATTGAAAGATTACTTTCAGAATTATTTATATCATCAATGCCCGTTAAAATTATTGTAAAAGTAACTGAACTCGAGGTTGTTCCACAGTTGTTATTTGCAACAAGACTAACTGTATAGTTTCCACTTTGACCATAGATGTGTGTAGGGTTCTCATCATTTGAACTTGAACCATCGCCAAAATCCCAGGTGTAACTATCGGCAGAAACGGATGTATTTGAAAAATTCACAGTACCGCTATCAATAATATAAGTAAAATTCGATTGAGGTAGTGGCATTACATTAACAAGTGCAGGGATTCTTTCGCTTTCGCATGTTTCCTCCATTACTTCCCAATCGTAAAAATAATAGTAATATCCTGTTGGGTCGGTGGAAGCACTGCTATACTTTACTGATAGCAAACCGGATACATCATATGGGTAATTATTTCCACTATTATTTCTATATAAATCAGGCGATGCGGGGCCGGCTAATTGTAAATCATTCCCTACCGGAATATCAAAATTGAGATATACTCTGCTTTCGCCTTCAGGAATAAATACATTTTTACTTGCAATCATTATTCCTGTTGAATTATTCAATCTTATTAACCTATTACCGGCACTTGACGAATAAACCTTTACAGATAATAATCGGGTAGGAGCATAGCAGTCAAAAACCAGATAATGAACATATGCACTGCTAAAATACCCTCCGCCTCCTGAGTTGTCAGGTTTGGCTGCATGGATAAAATCTTCAAAAGCATAGGACTCAACCCAATATTGGGTTGAAGAATTTAAACTTGGGGTAGTGAAACTATCACCAATTGCAACTAAATCACCCACATACTGTTCGGTAAACCATGTCTTGGCACCAAAACCGTTAGCAATTAATTCAGTAGATTCAAATTCGCAAATCGTATCACCCTCAACACTTGGTGCACTTGGCGAGGATATAAAAATATAATCTAAAAAACTTATTGAATCAATTCCGTATGCGTTTGAAGAAATTAATGAAACAGAATATAATCCATTGCCTGAATATGTATGTGCAGGATTTTGTAAGGTACTTGTATTTCCATCACCAAAATCCCAAAGCCATGAGGTAGGCCCGTTAACCGAATTGTCGAAAAATTGTATCGTTCCCGAACAAGATTCAGTATTATCCGCATAAAAATTAGTAACAGGTGCAGTGTTTGAATAATCGCATTGCCATGTAGCAACAAATCCTTCTTCAGTTACATAAACATCTGATGTTTGTCGTAAAGTTATTGCTGAACCCGTTGATTGAATTGTCCCTCCGTTTGGAAGTGACGAGCCTGTGTATTGACCAATTAAAGGACTTGATGTGCTTGGTCCGTCATACACATATAAGTAATCGTAATCTTGTTCAAAACTAAAACTTTGGAATGTTAATGTTACAGTTAATCCGCTTGTTGGATTTATTGTTAGTGTACTGTTAGTTGAGTTTTGATAATTGCTTTGTCCGCCACTATCAAACACAGTTCCTGTGCATGAGTTTTGCTGTGGCAAAGCACCGGTCTCGTTCATAATTACAATACAAGGATTTGATGGATCGATACTAATATACGCTACTTGTGTAGATGTGTCTGAACCACATGTGCCACCGTCTGTAAATAAGCTAACTGTATATGTTCCAATGTTTGCATATGTATGCGAAGGGCTAAAACTTGTACTTGTGCTTCCATCGCCAAAATTCCATATAAAAGATGTTCCGTTTACTGATAGATTGGTAAATTGAACATTGGCAGGAGCAGAGCAGAATTCAAGAAAATCACCTGAGAAATCACTTAATACGCTATTAACATAGTCGGGGCCAATTCCAACCGCATACCATGCTCTGGTTACAGCTTCAACCTCAGTGCTACAACTGCCAAAAAGGTCAATTGCAGCAATTATTGAATAAAATCTGACATCTGCATATTGCGAAGAATTTGTAAGATAAACAGTTAATGTGCGGAAAGCAATCTTACCCGCATCAATTATTCCTATTCCCGAAAAATTAAAACTGTTTCCTATGTCGTTTGTGCCACTTCCGCCTTCCGATAATAAGTAGTACCAATGATTCATAATACTGTTATTATAATGTACTCCTCCATTATCGTCGCTACCGGTATACCAATAGGTTCCCAAATAGGTATCGGCTTGATTGTATAAATTCGGGTTCGACATAGAGCGCATGGTGTAACCGATATCCTCACCCATTGTCCAGTTTGCATCAGCCGGTTTTGCATAAAACTCTATTGAAGTACCAAATATATCACTAAAACCTTCATTAATTGCTCCCGATTCATAGGCATAATCAAGATTAGCAGTATACGAAGTTAATCCGTGTGTAATCTCGTGGCCAACTATATCACATGCGGTAAATGGTGTTACACTACCGCTACCATCACCAAAAGTCATTCGGGTACCGTCCCAAAATGCATTTGAATACTCGAAATCGTAATGAACATAATTCCTTAACTTAAATCCATTTCCATCAATACTGTTACGGTTGTGGTTATAGTAATAATAGTCATAAGTCATTTCTGTAGCCCAATGTGCATCTGTAGCAACTTCATCAAAATCAGCATTAAAGTTATTCCAGTAATTGTCAGTATCGGTAAAGTCGACCGAACTGTTATAACTGGTTCCCGTATTCATATCGTAGGTCTCAATTCCATTTCCTCTGCCGCTTTCACGCAAACGGTAAACACTATTGTAGCTATCACTGGTTATTTCTTGATTACCGCTATATTTCGTAACAGCTGTTGCCAATACATCAGACATATGTAATTCATCCATTGCAAAAACTACTTTCCCCGATTCAGCATCTATGTAAATATTCTTCTTAAACAAAGGCTTATCAGCGTATACACTAAGCTTATAAGTGTAAATATAATTTTTGTTGTAATCGGGATATGAATTAGGAAAAAGAACAAGTTCGGCTTTAGGATAATAGCTCGCTGAAGGATTATTTGTGTATTCTTTTAGTAATAATTCTTCGCCCGGTATTTCCCATTTATACTTATCGGCAGGGAAAGCTTCTAATGCTTTTGCAAGTGCATTTGCTTCGCTTATTTTTTTATTATTCAATACATTAATAGATGAATATAGTGTCCCATTCATGCTTTGAATCTTACCATCAACAATATGGACAATTAATTTTGCATCGTGAATAATTGAAGATTTAAAATATTCATCATATCTAATAATACCCAAATCAGTTAAATCTTTATCCGAACTGGTTTTTTGTAAACTGAAATCAGTTGATAATTTGAAAGTCTTTTTTAAAAATAATTCAATACTATTTACATCAATTCCTTGTTCAGTATAAAACTTAATGTATGCCGGAATACTTGATTTATTGGTTATTCGTACAGTTTGACTGCCTTCAACAATTTTACTTGCATCGCTTCCATAGTATATCTGGGCATTCAAAAACTGAAAACCTAAGACTGAAATAAGAACTAATAGAGAGAAAAACTTTTTCATTATATGTATTTTTAATATGTAATTATGTGTTAAATGAATTATTTAACAAATATATGACCGTTCGGTCTAAATTCCTAATTGTTTAAATTATTCATTCGTTAAAGTATTAAAGTAAAGATAAATATTTTGC
>JANTGP010000063.1 GCA_024762835.1 Bacteroidota bacterium | reverse complement strand
AAAGAAATTATTATTAATTTAAAAAATCAATATAATGAAAACTAAAATATTTTTATTGTTTATTTCATTTTTTATATACTACACTGCATTTTCACAACACTGGGAAGGGATAGGAATTGGAACTTCAAATATGGGTACATCATACAAGTGTTTATATACTGATACTGTTTCAGAATTATTATATATTGGTGGATTTCGTGTTGTTGCAGACAGTGTATCATATAGAGGTATTACAGTTTGGGATGGGACAATTTTTAGTAGCCTTGGTAATAGTGCAACAAGTCTATTCGGGGGTTTTGTAACCGATTTACAAGCTGATGTACGTAGCATAATTAGATTTAAGGATGAAATATATGCTGGTGGAAGTTTTAATCTTGCAGGAGCAGATACCGTAAATAATATTGCCAGATGGGATGGGTCAAATTGGCATAAAATGGGACAAGGAATTGGTGGTGCTGTTAGATGTTTTTATGAAATGGATGACACTTTGTATGTTGGTGGTTCCATAGATTCTATTATTGGTAGTAATATACAATGTAAAAGCTTAGTTAAATGGGATGGCGTTAATTGGCATGAAATGGAACCAATACCTATACCTTTTGTTTTTTCTATTAATGAAATTGTTAAATATAAAAATGAGTTATATGTAGCAGGCAATTTTGAGGGTGATACATTAAAAGAGATAGCACGTTGGAATGGAACTCAATGGCTATCTGTTGGTGGTGGTATTGGTGGCGATTCATGGGTAGAAAGTATGGTTGTTTATAAAGGATATTTATATGTAGGTGGCTATTTTTATGAGCAAAATTGTAATGCGGGAAATTTCATAATGCGTTGGGATGGTGAAGAGTGGAGCGATGTGGGCGGAGGTGTACAGGGCACATATCCTCAAAGCAATGGACAAATACATGGTATGTGTATTTATAATGATGAATTGTGGGTAGGCGGTGTTTTTAAATATGCCGGAGGTGTTTCTGCAAAGTACATTGCAAAATGGGATGGTGAGAAATGGTGTAGCATGGAAAATGAATTACAGAACCCAATACTTGGATTTGAGGATTATAATAATGAATTGTATATGTTTGGTGGTAATCCATTATTTAATACAATGAATATTCCCTACATTGCCAAATGGACAGGCGGTAGTTATGTAGATAGTTGCAGTACACCTACAAATATAATTGAGGTCATACAAGAAGAAAACGAGATTATTGTTTATCCTAACCCGGCAAACAACATACTAAATATTAATTGTGAAAAAGAAATTGAAACAATTAAAATCTACAACCAAACAGGGCAACTTGTGTTACAAACAAAAGCTAATACACAAAAGCAAAGTATAGATATTTCGGATTTACCGGTTGGTAGTTATTTTATACGTATAGTAGGCAAAAACAATGTTTGGGCAGAGAAATTTATTGTTATAAAATAATTCAATAATGTGATAAAATGGAACATGATTAAATCGTGCACCAGCATGGAGGGTTCTAATAATTCATTTGCAGCAAGATTTAAAACTTGGCAAAGCCTTTGGGAACAGATATAATAAACAATCTGTTTGAGTTAAAATCTAAGACTATTCAGAAAAAATTATGCCTTAGAACTTATTCATTCTTTCTGTTTATTGAATGAAAGTAATTATTAGAACCCTCCTTAAGCTAAATAGGCTTTATCATTCCTCTAAAAGTTGCATTTATAAATTTTTAGTTCGACCTCAGGTTAAGAATAAACAAATTTTCTTTTGTTTTGTTATGACATATCCCGATACAAAACAGGATAGAGGGTAATCTAAGAATTGGCTCAATGAAGATTATAGAAGAGAAAACGATTTATGCCATGCATAAGTTATATTGTAAGAACAATCATGGAAATGACGAATTGTGTGAGAGTTGTCGTGAGGTTTATAATTATTCTATGAAAAGAATTGAGGCTTGTCATTTTCAGCCGGATAAGCCTGCTTGCTCGCGTTGCCCGGTGCATTGTTACAAAGCTGATATGCGTGAGAGAGTTCGCCAAATAATGCGTTATTCCGGTCCTCGTATGATTTACCGACATCCATTTTATGCAATGTTTCACATATTAAATGTGTTGAAGTCAAAAGCTATTGTCAAAAGCTATTATGCCCGAAAAGCAAGTAAAATTGTATAAATACCAAATTTATTCATTCCCTTTTTCAATATTAATAAAATTCAGTTTCTTTATTTGATTTTTCTTTATTTAGTCATTACTGATTTCCGATATTAATTCATCAATAGCAGCAAAGGAGTTTTTAAAAAATTGATAGCGGTGTTTCTCCGATACGCCACTTAAGGGAGTAGATTTCCTAATGATATTCTCAAGCCAAGTATCTGTTTCCTGACAATAAGTTTTATTGGAAGTCGACATTGTATTGAAAGTTAAATGCCCTATATAAACCATTTTGGTCTCGTTGAGTTTAACCAGTACCGTATTATTAGTAATTTCTATTTCACTAAAAAATAACTCATAGTTATTATTATACTTTGGGTCTTTACCGGGTCTTAAAACTTTTGAGCCGGTTTCAGCTTGTTTTTGAATTACCTGAACTTCTTCTTTTAGTGACTCGCAAACTTTAATAGCAACATCATTTGATTCAAACATGCCGGAAACCCAGTAAAATCTAATTTGTTTTACAGTACTTTGAATAGTAGTATCTGTCCATATTTCAATAGAAGGAACTTTGGTATAAAGTTCATAAATTTGTTTTCCGATTTCTTTTATTTCATTTGATATCTCTTCGGAATTAAACTTTTTGTCTTTCAATTCACTAACATTTAAAATTGATTTCATCCAATAAAACATCTTAAAAGCAGCAATTTCAGAATAATACAAGTTATGAAATATTGGGATATCTTCGCAGGCATATATTATTTGTTTTTGTTTAGCCGAATGAATAATCTTCATATCCTGCAAGGTTGATTGCATATACTTTGTAAAAAATTCAATCCCATTTCCCATTTGATTGTAATGGAATGTTACATTTCCCGATTCGAGATTAATAAACGAGTCAAATGATATTTTATACCTATTACAAAGTAAAACTATCTCATCCATTGTTAAAGATGTTTCGCCACGTATTCTGCGATAGGCACTATCCATGCTCAACCCCAGAATATCTATCAGCTCATTAACTAATGAAGTGTTATCAGAAATAATATCTTCTATCTTTTTAAAAAACTGTTTTTGCCTTGATAATTCTTGTTCCATAATTTAATTTTTACTCATGTCAATTATATGAGATATTTCTTTTTGCAAATTACAATAATAATTTGAAGTCATTTGCATATTTCGCAAATAATTTAAATAAACTATATTTTTTGCTAATTGATTTTGGAAATATGCATGTTTTTGAAAGCTTGATGCAGAAGTCCGTTATAGCAGGAATTTTTACCGCCGTATGTTTGTCATGTAAAATTTTAATGAAAACTAAAAACTTAAAATGATGAAAACGAAAGCAAGAAAATTTAGAATGGTTATAACAGCAGTATTAGTATTAATAGCTGTAAATGTATTTGCTCAAAACAAAAGAAGTATTGCAATTGTGAGTATGGATACAAAAGGTTTAAAACTTGATAACATTACATTAGCAAATCTTGTTAGGATTGAGCTGGAAAAAATTGATACTTTTGAAGTTCTCGACAAATATGATGTTGCCGATGCAATGAGCGATAATGGTATTGATGCAATATCATGTTTTGGTAAAACTAAACTTGTGAAAGTAGGTAAGTTGTTAGAAGCAGACATGATGTTGTCAGGTAGTGCTGAAAAATTTGGCGAGAAAATAATTGTTATTTTCAGGCTTATTGATGTGCAGGCAGAAAAAATTGAGAAGGCTAATGTTATTGAATATCTAGATCAGGAATCGGAATTACAAACAATGATTAAGATTTCGATAAACGATTTACTTGGCATCGAGAATGACAAATTATTAGTTGACTTATTAGTTAATTACAACCGACCTATTACCAGTGCCAGAACAAAAGTAAAACTTAACGGGCCACGAATGGGTGTTGCATGGACATCAGGTGAGACGGCAAAAAGAATGATGGCTTCAAAAGCAGATGGTGGTTATAATATGTTTCCGGTATCATCAATGTTTGGGTATCAATACGAGTTTCAGTATTTAAGTTCAGGCGACTTCCAGGCTCTTGTAGAGATGATAGGTACAGTTAATGGATTAGAATCGGGCGAGGTTATACCTTCAATTACATTTATGAATGGTTTCCGTTTTAACAAGAGTGGTTGGGAGATTGGCCTTGGTCCTGTATTTCGTGCTGTAAAAACTGCTCAAGGGTATTATGACGATAGTAATAAATGGCACCTTCGTTCTGAAATGCCTGATGGAGCAGATTATGATATTGTTGAGACGATTGATAACAGGGGAGAATTTAAAATGTCAACAGGCTTAATTATTGCTGTGGGTAGGACAATTCATTCGGGGTATCTTAATATTCCTATTAACCTTTATTTCTCTCCTCGCAAAGAAGGTAGTGTTGTTGGTCTGACGTTTGGATTTAACATAGCAAAGAAACCAACAGTTAAAGGATAATACCGATTAGTAAATGAACCCGAAGGGCATCGAGTTTGAAATACAATTGGTATAATACTTTTTACCTCATCTAATGAAAAAGGTTGTCTCAAGTAACAGGAGGCAACCTTTTTTGTTGTTCATTGTCTTTATTCAATAAAAACAATATCTCTTTGGCAAGTTTTATTATATTTACATGATTAATTGTGTCTTATTAAAATTCATATTATGAAACCATCATTATCCTTTTTAGCTTTATTATCCTTTTTGCTTATAAGTGCAAATAGCTACTCGCAATCAGGCTGTTCGCCGGGTACGGTTCTTAGTTTTTATAAAATAAGCAGTACTCAAGGTGGATTCACCGGAGTTCTTGATGATGAGGACTGGTTTTGCCGCGTTCAGTATATTGGTGATATTAATAATGATGGTGTTGTTGATTTAGCTGTTGGTGCGGGTGGTGATGATGATGGCGGAAATAATCGCGGTGCTGTTTGGATTTTATTTATGAATAACGAAGGTGAAGTTCAATCCTTTCAGAAGATATCCGATACTCAAGGCGGTTTTACCGGTGGTTTAAGTGATATGGATGAATTTGGTTGGTATATAACACCAATTGGCGACCTTAATAATGATGGTGTTCTGGATATTGCAGTGGGTGCATGGGGAGATGATGATGGTGGATTGGATTGTGGAGCTGTCTGGGTATTGTTTTTAAATTTAAACGGTACGGTTAATTCTTATCAAAAAATTAGTGCTACTCAAGGTGGACTAGTAGGCTTAACGCCAAATAGGGTTTTTGGGTCAACATTAACAGAGATTGGTGATTTGAATGGAGATGGTGTTACCGATTTGGCTGTTGGTACTCCAAATTATGATAATACAGGCGGTTTATACAGGGGCTGTGTTTGGATATTGTTTCTAAACTCTAACGGAACAGTTAACTCTCAGCAATTGATAAATGAAGTGTATGGAAACTTTAATGTAACACTTCATGATAACGACAGATTTGGTAAATGCATTGATTTGTTAGGCGATTTGAATGGTGACGGAGTAAACGATATTGTTGTTTCTTCAAAGTATGACGATGGTGGTGGCTTAAACAGGGGAGCTGTTTACATTCTTTTTCTAAATACTGATGGAACAGTAAATTCATATCAAAAGATAAACGATGTTGAGGGCGGTTTTACAGGTGTTCTTGATGATGAAGACAGGTTTGGGTATGCTGTTTCTTCCTTAGGCGATTTAGACGGAGATGATGTTACCGACATTGCTGTTGGAGCATTCAACGACGATGACGGTGGAACTAATAAAGGTGCTGTTTGGATATTATTCTTAAATCAGGATGGTACGGTAAAGTCTCATCAGAAAATTAGCGAGCTTGATGGTGATTTTACCGGAACACTCGATGCTTACGACTGGTTTGGAATGGTTCTTTCGTCGATGGGTGATATAAATGACGATGGAAACATTGATTTAGCTGTTGGAGTAGGGCAGGATGATGACGGTGGATTTGACCGCGGAGCAGTTTATATCTTATCTTTATGTACCGGCGACCTGTGTGTTTCAGATTTCTCGTACACTCAAATGCCAGGTTCTACGGAAGTTGATTTTTCTGATGCTTCCAATGCTTTAGGTGCATTTTACTTATGGGACTTTGGTGATGGTGATACTTCAGTATTACAAAATCCTGTTCATACTTATTCAGATTTTGGAAATTATGAGGTTTGTCTTACAATTGCAACTCTCAATAATTTTACTTGTACTCATTGCGATACCGTTTCATTGGTTTTATCAGACAATTTAATAGATTCAGCGGATAATTCAATCACAGCTTTCCCTAATCCGGTAAAAGATAAACTGAATATTGATTTAAACTCAAATTCTATTTCTGATATAAACATATTTTCCCTTACCGGACAAATAATGAATTACTTTATTCACACGCAGCAACATGAAACCAAACGATTAACTGTTGATACTAAAGCCTTACCTAAAGGAATTTATCTCTTGCAAATAGAGCAGGACAAGACTATAATTTATAAGAAATTTGTTAAAGAGTAAAATTGGCAGATTAAGTCTTTTATTGTTACGTTTCAGCAGATTATAAGATTATTAATGCTCTTTTTTTAATAATTCATCAACAGAATTACTCGTAACAAAATGGTAATTGCTTCGGGCTTCATTATAAATGCTTATTGCAAATTCTTTTCCCTTGCTACTTGCTGCTAAAGCTCTAAACAGTGGCTCTACGAATTTTCTTCGTCCTACCGACATAAGGAATTCTCTTATCACCGGATTTACCCTTTCGTAGTTATTAGTTATTGCAAATACTAACCATGCAAACAGAATCTCTGCATTATGTGATTTGCTGAATCCAAACTGAGCATCCATCATTTCAATAGATGAGATCGACATGGTATTTGGTAAACTCATAATAAAAAGCACCCATTCATGCGAAGTCCAGTTATTAGTAATAGCCGACTTTGTAGTTTGGTCTGCAATATAGGTGCCTGCAAACTCTTTTACAGCATCAAATCTTGTACTTTTTGGAAGGATAGCTGTCGCAGGAATTCCAGTTTGATAAACCCATTGCTCAGCATTAATTCTTTTAATTAATTCGCTATCTCCTTTTATCAGCTCATCACTAAGATAAGCAAGAAATACTTCAGTGCTTATACTCTTAAAGGCAAACTTATTAAAATAAGTTCTAATAAAAGTATCCCATCTTTTTCTGCCAACAGCCAACTCAATATTTTTCAGAAATAGAAAACCTTTTTCATAAGCAATCAAGGTCATGCCATCGTCGGGGTCGCGGTTTTCCAGTTGTAGTTTCAAGCAGGTATCTTTACTTGTGTTACCTAATTTTGAAATGTCTTTAAGTAGCTCACGATAGCCGAGATACGCCAAAAGTTCAGCATATGATTTATCTTCTATCTCTTCCATTATTCGTCTCTCGAAGTAAACCGTGAAGCCTTCGTTTAGCCAGAAATCGTTCCATGTAGCATTTGTAACCAGATTGCCCGACCATGAATGAGCCAGTTCATGAGCAACCACATTTGTAAGTGAGCGGTCGCCGGCCAGCAATGTTGGCGTTACAAAAGTAAGACAAGGATTTTCCATGCCACCAAAGGGGAAGCTCGATGGCAATACCAGTAAATCGAACTGCTCCCAAAGATATTTACCGTAAAGTTTCTCAGCATTAGTCACCATATCTTCAACATGAATAAACTCTGAATGAGCTTTATCAAGCACCTCCGGCTCGGCATAAATGCCACAACGTTTACTCACAGCTTTGTACTTAAGATTTCCGCAACACAAAGCCAGTAAATATGAGGGAACGGGATTAGTCATTTCAAAGCGACTAACTTCTTTGTTCTTTGCTTCTTGTTTTATTCCACTCATTACAACAGCAAGTTGTTTATCTGTAGTAACATTGGCTGACCATGTAAATTTTACCGAAGGAGTATCCTGACATGGAATCCAGCTACGGGCTAATATTGCCTGTGACTGTGTAAAGAGCAAAGGATGAGACTTTCCGTTTGTTTGTATGGAGTTAAGCCATTGCAAAGCAGGAGCATTACTGCTTGTTTCGTAATAAATACTAACTGTTTTTGTGTCCTTTTTTATATTAATATGTAAAGCTTGCCCAAGGGTATTATTCTTATTGTCTAGTTTAAAAGATATTGGTTCTTCATTTTCATTAAGTCCAATCTTACTGATTGCCAAATCGTAAGTGTCAAGAGTAAAAACACTATCCTGACTTAAATTATTAATATGATGAATTGCCTTTCCTGTTATTGTTTTTGTATTGAAATCAACATGTAGAAATAGGTCGATATGTGTGGTAACTACCTTTAAATAGTTAGAAAAAGTATGTGTGTCTTGTTTTGTCATAGTGTATTTATGATTAAAAATATATTGTATCTACCAACGCAATAGATATTCCAAAAGTAATATATTTTCTATTTAATGAGAAACAGTTTTTACAAGATAATAATGTATTTTGTTTCTGGGAGAATATTAGTCATAACCTGCCAGCTTGCGAGCTAGAAAAAAACTTAGAAGTGTTAAATAGTAACAATTCAAAGCCATATGCCAGCAAGACTTTTTTGTTCTTGCAGAATTACATGAATAGATATGGAAAATATTCAATCAACAATATTCAATAGCCAATATTCATTCAAAGAATATCCAACAAGGAATCTGATAGCTACAGGTTCTGAATCTTGAAATTGTAATATGAAGCATCTGTCATTTGTAGCGAGGCGAAGAATCTCATTATTTTTTCTTCTTCATGAAATTTTTCTTACTAGATTTGTCGCCTGAAAAATATATTAAGGCTTTACTTAGCAATCAATGGTAAATAGTTATGAATGAAGAAAAAAAAGAAGTAAAATTAATCTCGGAATTAGGTGAATTTGGATTAATTCGTCGTATCACCGGAGATATTGAACTGAATAACGAAAGCTCTGTTTTGGGTGTTGGCGATGATGCTGCTGTTATTGATTGCTCACAAAAGCAAATTGTGATTACTAGCGATCTGCTTACCGAAGGTGTTCATTTCGACTTAACATACACACCTCTAAAACATCTTGGCTATAAAGCTGCAATAGTGAATTTTTCTGATGTATATGCAATGAATGCAATACCAAAGCAAATTACTGTATCTATTGCAATTTCAGGTAAGTTCTCTGTAAATGCCATTGATGAACTTTATAAAGGTATTAAGCTCGCCTGTAAAGAATATAATGTAGATTTAGTGGGGGGAGATACTTCAACATCATTAACCGGTTTAACAATTGCTATTACTGCTATTGGTGAGGCAGATAAAGATAAACTCACATATCGTAACGGTGCTAAAGTAAATGATTTGATATGTGTTACTGGCGATTTAGGTTCCGCCTATCTGGGTTTGTTATTACTCGAAAGAGAAAAGAAAGTTTTTGAAGTTAATCCTAAAATGCAACCCCAATTAAAAGGCTATGATTACATCCTCGAACGTCATTTGAAACCGGAGGCAAGAAAAGAGATTATTGAGTTTTTCGATAAAGAGAACATCAAACCTACTGCTATGATTGATATTTCTGACGGGCTGTCGTCTGAGATTCTTCATATCTGCCAGCAATCTGAGGTTGGATGTAGATTATTTGAAGAAAAAATACCAATTGATATTGTAGCCGGAAATATGGCAGAAGAATTTCATATGGTTTCAACAACTGCTGCACTGAATGGGGGTGAGGATTATGAATTATTATTTACCGTGTCATTGAATGATTATGATAAGATTAAATCTAATCCATTAATCTCAATAATAGGACATATTACATCTAAAGAAGAGGGAAGACTTTTAATTACCGAAGGCGAGCAGGAAGTTGAATTAAAAGCACAGGGCTGGAATACGATGAAGAAGTAAGTTGCTCCCTTACTGAAAGCCCGGATCATCAATATTAATAGTTAGCACAGTTGTTAATTGTATGGCTTTGTTTTATTATATCCAACATAGGATTAATGAGTTAAGATATTATTGGAAAGCATAGCCTATACAAAATTCCAAACGCCAAAACATATATTGGTCAGGCAAATAGTCATTCTCGTAATTATCAATATTAATATAACCTAAGCTATAACCGGCTAATGTCTCAAAATAGAATTTTGAATATGGCTTTTTATATTTGTATCCTGCTACAACTCCAAGTCCTGCTCCATAAGTTTTTTCTGTTACGTCTTCGATTGATGAATCAATAAAATCCTGAACATATTTTAATTTTATTAAGCGGGCATATCCTCCGGCAAATAATCCAACCGGCTTATTAATATTACTGCGAAAATGAAAATAGTGTCTGTACTCCGGTGTGAGACTAAAACCTGTAATACTTTTCTTCCATGTTAGTTGATTAAATTCAAGAGCTTTGTCTCGCATGTACCAACCACCGTCAATGTTAAAAACAAATGAGTTCGGATAATTGTTACTTTTCTCAAAACCAAAAGAAAAAGGTCTGTTTATCACAGGTCCAAGAATATCTGTTTTAATAAAATAATTTTGGCTGATAGCAGAAAATGATAGAGTTATCAGTAATATAATAATGATATATTGTTTCATCTGTTTATAATTATTAGCTTGCCCAATGCAGCATCTTATAAAAATTAAGTGTCATAAAGATACAAATATAGAATAAATCTTTGATTTATTGTTTGCCCTTAAACAATAAACAGCTGATTAGTCAAACTTAAACCAATCTTCGATAATTGAGTGGTCGAGCTGACCTACATCTTTATGAAAAAACTCATTAGTGTGTTTATTATATATATAATCATCCGACCATTCTTCAAAATTCTCAGCTATTTCACGAATAGCTTTTAGAATAAAATTAATTTCTTCATCTGTCATTACCGGATGTAAGCTTAACCTAACCCAGCCCGGTTTCTCCGATAAATCACCACGACTAATCTTTTCAGTTATCTCTTGCGAATATTTATGACTCACATTAAGTAAATAATGCCCGTATGTTCCTGCACAAGCACAACCTCCTCTGACCTGAATTCCATACTTATCGTTAAGCATTTTAACGAGGAGATTGTAATGCATATTTTCAATATAAAATGATATTATCCCTAATCGCTCCTCAATATTATCGGCAAGTATTTTAATATTAGGAACTTTCTTCATTTCTTCGAAGACTTTTCTTACCAATTCCCCTTCTCTGGCTTTGATGTTATTTGTTCCCATCTGATTTTTAAGCTCAATAGCCAAAGCAACCCTTATTGCCTGAAGAAAACCAGGTGTCCCTCCATCTTCCCTTATTTCAATATCATCAATATATTTATGCTCGCCCCAGGGATTAGTCCATGCAACCGTACCTCCTCCCGGATTATCCGGCACCTTACGATGATATAAATTCTTGTCGAAAATAACTACACCTGATGAACCCGGCCCTCCCAGAAATTTATGCGGTGAGAAGAATATTGCATCCAGTTTTTCCATTGGGTTGTCAGGATGCATATCAATATCAACATAAGGAGCAGAAGCTGCAAAATCGATAAAACAAAGGCCGCCATGTTTATGCATAAGGGCGGCCATTTTATAATAAGGGGTAATTATTCCGGTAACATTAGAACAGGCAGTAAAAGTGCCTATCTTCAGTTTCCTCTCTTTGTAATTTATTAGCTGTTCTTCTAAATCTGCCAAATCAACAAGTAAATCGTCGGTGTGCTTTATTTGAACAACCTCTGCAATTGTTTCGAGCCATGATGTTTGATTGGAATGATGTTCCATATGAGTAATAAAAACAACAGGCTTTTCTTCTCTTTTGGGGCAGCGAATATCCGAATATTTATCGCAAGCTTTTAATCCCAAAATACGTTGTAGTTTATTTACTACGGCAGTCATCCCGAAACCTGCAGTAATAATTACATCATTCGTACCTGCATTTACATGTTCTTTAATCTTATTATGGGCTAGCTGATATGAGAATGTCATTTTTGTACCCGAATCATTTGTCTCGGTATGTGTATTTGCCACAAAAGGCCCAAACACTTTTGTCATTTGTTGTTCAATGGGAAGATATAATCTTCCGCCTGCTATCCAATCAGCATATATAAGTTTCTTTTTACCATAAGGTGTATCAAATTGTGCATCAATACCAATTATGTTCTTTCGAAATTTCTCAAAATGTTTTTCCAATGGCTTCATGACAGGGCTTTATAATTAGTATACAATAATAAGCATAATTATCAGCTTCACAGCAAAAGTAAAAAAAAGTTACAACTCAGCATGGGTAAAATATTAAATTTAAACAAGACTACAGATTCTTAGATTGGCAAGAACTATTCTTCCTGTTGATATTAAAAGTAGTCTGATAATAGGTCGCATATGCTGTCTTTGCAGGGTAGTTAAAAGAAGGATAAATCCTTTGAAAAGTTTTTGTAATTAGCTTAATAAAACAAATCACTAAAAATTTATTTATATTTATTCCAAATAACAGAATATCTTATATCTTTGCAGCTTAATTTAATTTAAATAAAGATAGTAATGTCATATACAAAAGAACAAGTATTAAACGCTTTAGGCAAAATCAAGTATCCCGGAACAGAGAAAGATATTGTTTCGGAAAATATGATTGAAGACCTTATTATTGAAGGTAAAAAGATTAGTTTTTCCTTAGTATTTAAAAAGGAGAAAGATCCTTTTGAGTCATCAATACGTAAAGCATGTGTAAGTGCAATTCTGACTTATTTAGGCGAAGATGCGGATATTAAAGGGAATATTTCAATCAAATCGCCGGAACCAAAACAAATTAAGACCCAGCCTTTAACAATTAACCAAAACCGGATACTTCCGGAGGTTAAAAATATTATTGCTGTTGCATCGGGTAAAGGTGGCGTTGGTAAATCAACAATTGCTACAAACCTTGCTGTTAGTTTAGCAAAACAAGGTTACTCAGTAGGTTTAATCGATGCTGATATTTTCGGACCTTCATTACCAAAAATGTTTAATGTAGAGTCAATACATCCAAATATTTTCAAGGCAAACGGTATTGATATGATTGAGCCTGTTGAGAATTACGGAGTTAAAATGCTGTCAATCGGGTTCTTTGTAAATCCTGATGATGCTCTAGTTTGGAGAGGTCCAATGGCAACATCGGCTCTTAAACAATTAATTAACCAAGGCGATTGGGGAGCTCTCGACTTTTTACTTATTGACTTACCTCCGGGCACAAGCGATATCCATCTTACCCTGGTACAAGAAGTTCCGGTGACAGGTGCTATTATTGTTAGTACACCTCAGGATGTAGCTTTGGCTGATGCTATAAAAGGTATTAATATGTTTAAAGGCGACAAGATAAATGTACCTATTATCGGGCTTGTTGAAAATATGGCATGGTTTACACCTGAGGAATTGCCTGACAACCGATATTATATTTTTGGCAGAGACGGAGCTAAGAATTTATCAGAGAAGTTAAATATTCCATTATTAAGTCAAATTCCTATTGTGCAAAGCATAAGAGAAGGTGGTGACGATGGTAATCCGGCAGCTGTGGATGAAAACTCTATTACAGGAAAGGCATTTGCTGAGCTTGGAAGAAGAGTTGCCGAGGAGGTTGACAAGAGAAATGATGAGTTGAGCCCTACAAAAAAGGTTGAGATAACAAATACTGACGGCTGTGCAGCTGCGAAATAAATTTCTGAAACTATGAATGAGAACCGGAATATAATAATAGAAAAGGTCTCGGAAGGACTGGATGCAATCAGACCATATTTGCAAGCAGATGGTGGAGATATTACCCTTGTTGAGGTAAGCGAAGATATGACCGTAAAGGTAAAACTGCTTGGTGCTTGCGGTACATGTCCAATGAGTATTCAAACATTAAAAGCCGGTGTAGAGCATACTCTTAAATCTTTAATTCCTGAAATTAAAGAAGTAGTCAACGTTCAGGATGACTATGATGATATGCTGTATTAATCATTAACTTTAAAACACAAAAAGCAGGTAACTGAACATTCGGTTGCCTGCTTTTTTTATGTCAAAATCCTAAAAACCACAAGATAAATCCGAAAACTTTCAGATCATTCTTCAGTGGTGTTGATATGGTTGCACTATACCAATAATTTTAGCTGTATTTATAAATTGCGGCTGCACCCAGCAAGAATACAAAATATTATTCTTCAATGAGTGATTGTTCCAACAACTTAACATCTACAGAATTAAGTTCAATTTTGAATTCTTTAGAAATGCCAATATTGTCTTTAGAAATTTCATTTTCAATATCATTTGAAAATCCGCAAAATCTTTCTTGATATAATTTTTTATATTTCTTGAATGAAATAGCATTACTAATATCAGGTGCTTCAATTAATAATGTTTCATTAAATAGTTTAATACTATCAGCATAAAAATGAATCATATTATTAATCTCCTGTACTTCAAGGACTACACCATGTAATCCGTGTAGTTTCCATGGACTAGCATCGAAATTTAGGTCTTCAGTAAACCAAGCAATATATTTTCTGCCTGAATACATACAGCTAGCTTGTTTACAATTATAATTTAGGATATTCTTTTTTCCATCTATAATGTGCCATTCAATCTTTGGTAATGTGTCGGTGCTTACAATTTTTAACGGAATTAATTCTTTATAAACGTATAATTGTTTTTCATAATCTTTATAAAAAACATTTCCTATACTATCACTTTTAATGGTAATAAGTCCCCCGTATGGATATTTATCTTTTAGATCTGAAGTATCTTTTCCATATAAAAATATTGAATTGTTATTTGTTCCAAGATAGTAAGACGGTTCAAAATTTTCGGATAATGTTTGATTATTAAAAAGTATTTTGTAATAAATTTTAATTGTCTGGCTATTCAGACCTGTAATTGTTGACATTATTACTAATGCATTAATTACAATAATTTTTATTATTCGCATAATAATTTATTTATTAAAGCAATCAGGCAATAAAGCCTGATTGCTTAGGTTAAATTGACTATAACATGTTATTATAATTCATCCCATTTCTTTTTTGCCAACGCAAGAACATTTTCAAATAAAGCATCCGCATTTGCAATTACTTAATCACAAGGTCCGGTAATAGAAAGCGAAGCTGAAACTGACCCAACTATATCATTCCCAATTGTAACGGTAATTGTTAAAGTACAATCTATTTGTTGCATATCAGAAGGTATCACATTGTATTTTACTACTGAGGATGCTACATTTGCTATTGCTAATTCTGTGTTTTGAGTTATTTTTGTTTTACTCTCATTTTTAATCTTATTATCAATGTTATTAGCAAAAGTTGTTA
>JANTGP010000062.1 GCA_024762835.1 Bacteroidota bacterium | reverse complement strand
CATCTCTTATTTGTCAATGAGTTCTTGTTGTTCCGATTGTTTTATTGTTTCATAAATCAATGATGATACAAGGCCTTTTTCATAAGGTTCAAAATTTCCAAGCCAGCTTGATTCTATTACAATAAAGCTCCTAATTTGCCCAAATGTTCCGCTAAATTGTTTTTCGTATGAATGAGCTGTTTTCCTAATCATTCCTTTCTTGTTGGTGATTCCTTCTACGTCAATTTCAGGAACAAATTCTTCTGCACACTTTGATATTGATTTTAGTTTCTTTTTTAATTGATTACCGGTATCCTCCGGTTTTTTTAATACGACAAGGTCAATATCTTCCGAAAATCTTTTTATTAAACTGTTACATTTTGACAAAGCTGTTCCCCCTTTAAACACAACCTGATCACCGATTTCATTTTCAAATACTGCCTTTAGAATTAATGTTACCCAGTAATCTTTCTCTATAAAGATTTCTTTGATATCTTGTCGTTGTGCAGTAGCGATTATCGCATCTTGAAATAGCTTTTTATTGGTGTGAAGTTTCATTTTATCCTCCAATTTTCAAGTGTGGGCAAAAGATATTTTTTTATTCCAAACGAATATTCCGTTAATGGATTTAGACTTTCTTGTAATTTTTCAAGATTATCTTTTTGCCCGTTTTGTTCTAACAAAGCACCAAGCAGTGCTCTTGTTCTTGGCGGATATTTTAAACTATATTTTATAAGCCTTTCAACTTCTTCCTTATTTAATTTTTGAAGCAGATTCAATAATACCTTTATTCCACTTTTAGTGTCCAAATCAGGTATCTTGCTAAAATCTTTAATTACATCCAATATTTCAAGATATTGAAAATTCTTGTTAGTTACATCTATGTAACTTTTTGCAGGTTTTATTTTAAGATTAGCTTTATTTACTTTAATTTCTTTTTCACGGCTTGCTATTTTAATAGTTTGCGGTATTTGAGTGGTAAGCCCTAATTTGTTATAAAGATAGGTGCCGGTTATGTATCCTATTCTTTTCCCGTTTTTAAATAAATAGGGTTTTAATATTTCTTCTTCATTAGGTAGAATTTCTCCAAAAACTGTTTTCTTAGGTTTAAAAAATTGTCCGGGTGAAACTCTTTTTATTATACCTTTTTTTATCAAACGTTCAATTGCTTTTGCAGCAGTTTGGTATTCTTTTTTATCAATAGAGAGTTGATTATAGGTAAAAGTTTCACCTTCTTTGATTGATTTCAGTTTTTCTTCAATTTTCTTTTTAATACTCATTTTACAAAAATAGTATTTTATCAGATAATGTCAAGTATATTCCGTAAAATACTTGACATATAGTTTTTCTTTAATGCACCCTAACTATGGGATATGAATGATTCAGTTACGAAATAGAATATCTCCATTAATTATAACTAGCTCAGGTTTTCCAACAATATTAAAATTCTCATAAATAGTATGGTCACAATTCTGTAAAGAATTTTCTGCCTTTATTATTCTCTGTGCATCAGGGTTCCATATTACAATATCTGCATCAGCCCCAATAGCGATTTCTCCCTTTTGCGGATACATCCCAAACAATTTGGCAGGCTTTGTTGAAACTAAATCAACAAATCTGTTAATACTAATCCTACCACTAACAACACCATAAGTATAAAGCAAACTCAAACGATGTTCAACAGAGCCGGTGCCATTTGCAATTTTTGTAAAGTCATCTATACCCATATCCTTTTGCCTATACAAAAAGAAAGGACAATGGTCAGTAGCAATTGTACTTATTCTACCGTCAGCAACACCTTTCCATAAAGCATCTCTATCATTACTGGTGCGAATTGGAGGACTTAAAACAAAAGGAGCAACTTTATAGAAATCATCATTATTATAAACATCATTATTAAATAACAAGTAATGAGGGCAAGTCTCAGCATAAACCGGCAAGCCTTTTCTTTTTGCATCATCAACAAGCTTCAACGCTTCAGAGGAGGTTAGATGAACAATGTAAACAGAAGCACCTGTTTTACCTGCAAACTCAATTATCTTTTTTACTGCCATCACTTCTGCTGACACAGGTCTTGATACCGGATGATATTTCGCTAATGTTTTCCCCTGTGAGATTAGTTCAGCTTGCAAATTTTCAACCAAATCACCATCTTCGCAATGCACCATTACAAGAGCATTTTGCTTTTTTGCCTGATACAAAACTTTTAATAAATCCTTATCGTCTATTCCAATACTATCTTTGTAGGCAAGATAAACCTTAAAAGAGCTTATTCCA
The DNA here is from genome assembly GCA_024762835.1 of Bacteroidota bacterium. Lineage (GTDB taxonomy): Bacteria > Bacteroidota > Bacteroidia > Bacteroidales > M50B96 > JANTGP01. The sequence goes on along the minus strand of JANTGP010000062.1, from coordinate 13,148 downwards.
TATTTCTTACTACAGATTTCCATCTCTTCTGCACTCTTATCGCCCCACCATGTCGGACTCATATGAAAGGAATAGTTACATTGGCAATCTTCAGCATCCTTCATTCTATCATGTAATGCCTCAATGTATGATTGTCCTCTATTTGGGGTAACAAAATCAATTATTGATGTAGTACCTCCGGCAATTGCTGCTTTACTTCCGCTTATAAAATTATCGCTTGAATATCCGGCTTTTGTATTAAGATGAAAATGCACATGAGGGTCAATTCCGCCGGGTATTACAAATTTATTCTTAGCATCAATCTTTTCAAACCGAGGAAATTTACCGGATAGATTAGTAGCGATATCAATAATCTTGTTGCCTGACACATGAATATCGGCAATATAAGTCTTCTTAGAAGTAACTATCTTTCCACCAACTATAAGAAACTCACTCAAAACAGAAATATTAATTTACATACTGAACAAACATTCTTTTCTCATCAATCATCTCTTGTTGAAAGCCCATCTTTACTAAGTATTTCTCATGATTTCTATTATAACTATAAGACAATATTCTCTTATACCCATGCTCTTTAAAATAGTCAATATGATGCTCAAAGATGAATCTGCCAATACGAAAATCGCGATAAGCCCGTGTAACAAAGTCAAGTTCGACCAGTAGTGAATGTTCATCATATTTGCTGGCGAGAAACAAGCCGGCAACATTCATATCACGCAAAATAAATGAACTCTCAACATATTTCTCTGGCAAATACTTAAAATTAGGAAAGAAATAAAAAAGCTCTTTTGCATGAAACTCCAAGAACTCCTGCATATACAAGTTTCCGGGTTTAATATTCAAGAATTTCAAATACTCCTTTTTTAAGGATAATTTTTGAATATAATAAATATTGGCAGCGGCAATAAAAAGGTTAACTAATGCAACAGGATAGGCATTAATCAAGATACCATAAGCAATAAAGAACAAATTACCCATTAGGCTAAACCACCGCAAACGAAGAATAGAACTGTTTATCATTGCAAAGGCTATGAGCACTGAGCCAATATATCCTATCCATTCATATAATGCATGATAATCCATCCTGTTTTATTTAATTTCTAAAAATATAAAAATATTCAAAGTATTACAAAGGAACATGTTCTTATATATTTGTAAGCAATAATTTCATCTAATTTATATTCTGATATTCATGCCATAAGCGTTTTGCTTGTTTCTTTGTAAACCTCAAAACTTCTACTTCATCAATACTTAAAATTTTAAAATCTTTCATAATTAATTTACCTTGTGAGATATGGTGTCTTACTTTCATTTCGCTACCGTTAAAAAGTAAATGCCCGATAAAGTTTTCTTTCGTAACCTCAGTTGTCGAATTATAATCCAATACAATTAGATTAGAATTATCACCGGTAAATCCATTTTCACCAATATAATAATGAACATTTCTTAATCTTTTATAAATGTCAAAGACTTCAGGGTTATCAATTCTTTTACCGGCAAAGTATGCTGTTTGAGCACTCTTTATCATGTTTGAATGCATCCCATCAGTACCTAACATAATTTTAGAGCTATCACCAAATGAAGAATAAAAGCCAACATTATTATTTAAGTTACTATCGGGATTTTGAACCACCCACGATGGCGAAGTCCCTATCATAGCTTTCTCACTTTCGGACAAATGAATACAATGAGCCAGAATATTTTTTGAAGAGTGCAATAAATTAAAATTATGAAGTCGCTCAATAACCCGAACCCCATAATTATCAATGCAATCTAGTTGGTCTGCTTTATCCTCGGCAACATGAATATGAATCCCCGTATTAAACTTTCCCACAATATCAGCGGCTCTTTTTAAACTCCTATCTGACAAAGTAAATGAAGCATGTAAACCCAACAAAGCCTGATTATTGCTTAAATAATCAACACTTTCGTCAAAAGATTCATCAACATTTTTCATTCCGTTTCGGTCTGACACCTCATAGCAAAGTAAGTGGGCAAGTCCGGCTTTATCTAAAACTCTATTAATAACACTAAGCGATCCTTTTACGCTTGATGGCGAAGAATGATGGTCGATAATAAAGCTCACTCCGTTTCGTATTGAATAAACAGCAGTTGCAAGAGCACTGGCTTCAATCATATCCGGGTCTAATGCTTTGTCAAGTCTCCACCAAACATATTTAAGAATCTCTGTAAAGTTTGCAGGATTTACTTCTGGTGATGGCATCCCGGTGGCTAAAGCAGAATAAATATGATGATGAGCATTTGCAAAAGACTTTGTAATAAGCTGACCTGAACAATCAATTATTTCAGTATTTTCAGGAATATTATCACTATTTATAAACTCTGTTCTATTTTCAGTAACGATTATATCTTTCTTTGCAAACTCAAGAGTTTCCCAATCTATATATGTTCCATTTCTTAATACTACCATGCTAATTGTCTTATGCCATCTCAGGCAAATGTACTAAAATATTTATTCATTGGCTATTGCTGCAAAAGCAATAATCAATAATAATGAGTATTTACCACAGGCTGCCAAAGTCTTCTATAGTGTTCATCGTTCCTGCCTTTACAGATGCTATCAAAAATACAATATTTATGATATGGCTCTATGTCTATTGCAAAACTAAGGCTGCATGGTTGTTTCTCGCATTTACCACTCACACAAAGCGGCACCGAATTGCAACAGCTTCTTCCGTGTGGCCAAAAGAAATCATTCATGGATGCAATACTGTAACCTGATTTATCAGCAATTATCTTAATTGCATTAATACACTCATTGCGAATTAATTCATCACTGCTTAGTTCCTTTTTGTTTATCAAATCCTCATACAAATCCTTATCATTAACATCAACACATCCCAATCTCAATAGTACTCTTTGCATGTGATAATCCATTATTGGAATATAATTCTCAGGGTCATTTATCTTAATCAAGTCGGCATCTTCAAGCAATTTTACAAGAAATGAGATTTTCTTCTTATACGGGTCGGAAAATGATTCAAGTTTCGATAGAATCTCATAAAAGCCTTTCCCGGAATTAATAAGTTTATAACCCGTTTTACCTGTTAGAGTCAAAATATTCCCACTATATTTTTCTTCCAAAAACAAATCAATCTCTTTTAAGAATTTTATTCTTTCATCAAGATTGTCAAGTGTACAATTTGCAGTATTTCTATCTGCTGAGAAAAGCGGACGGATAAAACTCTCAATCTCTTTTGTGCTTCTTGATACTAAAAAACCCCGATTGAAGAACTCTGATTCCTCTTTCAATAATTCGTAAAAGACTTCCTCGAGATAATCCCAACCGTACAGATTTCTATCCTTATTTGCCAAATTATATGTCTGATGACAGATTGCTACAACATAAAAATAAGCCCTTAGTTTTCTTTCCTTATTTGTTCTTACCGTAATGAAACTACGATTATAAAACTCCTTTTTAATTTTAAAAGCTGAAATTATTTCAGCAGTTCTAATACATTGTTGTTCGTTAACTGAGACCATTTGTATATCTTCATTTTATACCATTAAGAAACAAGGTCTTTCTTTATTCTCCTTAATGGTTTAATCATCATTTACATATTGCTACCTACTGATAAAACTAATTGCCTTCAGGTTTAACAACCGCTTGCAATGGTAAAGAAAACTGCCGATTGTTGCTAAACTTACAATAAGCATTTGCAATTGCAGCAGCAGTAGGCACAAGACCAATCTCTCCTATTCCCTTTGCACCATAAGGACCAACCGGATCTTTAACCTCAATCATCTTAACAGTAATCTTTGGTGTATCAACAGATCGTAAAACCCCACAATCTCTTAAAGTATCACTAACTAAAAAACCATCCTTCATAGGTAAGTTTTCCGAAATAGCATAACCTGTACCCATGTGGACAGCCCCTTCAATCTGGCCTTCAAAAAGAACGGGATTCATAATCTTTCCACCATCGTGAGCCGCAGTTATCTCATCAATCTTACCATGTTTATCAAGAACACAGAGCTGAGCAGCATAACCATAAGAATAATGTGTAATTGGTTCCTTAGTTTCATCGCCGGGCTTTGTTGTTTTATCGTATGCAAACTCTGCCTTATAAACATTTCCTTCAAGCTGCAAAATATCATGATTGGCTAAATCAGCAGATACCCTTTTTGCCACTTCAATAATAGCATTTCCTAACAGAACCGTTGCTCTTGATGATGTTGTCATTCCTGTTTTAATATCGGCAGCTGTGTCAACCTTTACTTCGATTTTATCAGGTGATATTCCTGTTTCGCCAGAAAGAACCTGAACAGCAATTGTATTCACTCCCTGTCCCATTTCTGTCCATCCATGCTCAAGCAGAACTTTTCCTCCCGTAAGCACAGAGACTTTAACTTTCGAAAAGTCTACCATACCATTGCCTATTCCTGAATTTTTTATTCCACAAGCAATACCTGCAAAATCAGCATTATAAAAATCATCTTTAAGAGCTAAAAGGCAAGCCCGAACACCAACACCATAAAGTTTTTGTCCGGTGGCAGTACGAAGTCCGTCAACCAAGGCATTACGGTAACGAAACTCCCATCTATCGAAACTGCCCAGCTCACACAAGTCATCAATACAGCTTTCCAATGCAAAGTTCATTTGGTTAGCACCAAACCCACGCATTGCACCACATGGTATATTATTGGTATAAACTGTTTTAGCAACTACATCGACATTTGGTATATAATAAGCACCTGTTGCATGTCCGGCTACTCTTTCGAGAACTTTATCGCCCACCGAGGCATAGGCACCGGTATCCCCAATTGCCTCCACCTTTATTGCTGTTAATTCAGCTTTTTTATTACAAGCAAGTTTTATGTCAATACTTATAGGATGCCTTTTGGGGTGCATGCGAATTGACTCACTACGTGAAAGACAGAGCTTAACAGGCTGCTTTAAAACAAAAGCAAAAAGAGCCGCATGACCCTGAACACTTAAATCCTCTTTTCCGCCAAAGCCGCCGCCATTAGGAACTAACTTAACCCTGACTTTCTCCTCAGGTAAATTTAAAATATTTGCAAGCTGTCTTCTGTCTTCATAAACTCCTTGACTTTGACTATACAATAGAATTCCATCCTTATCAGGCAGAGCAATTGCAGCTTCAACTTCTAAAAAAGCATGTTCAATTCGCTGAGTATTAAATTTACCACTTGACAGATAATCGCTTTTCTCAATTTCTATGTCAACATCCGCTCTCTTCAACACACAAGTTTCCAGTAAATTACTAACACCATCATGAACCTGAGGAGAATTCTTCTCTAATGCTTCTAAGGGGTTCGTTACCGGCTGTAAGACTTCATATTTAATCTCTATAAGACCTACTGCTTTTCTGGCAATTTCCTCCGACTTAGCAACAACGCCGGCTATTACATCACCAATGTAATTAGTATGCTCTGCTTTGTCAATATACAAAGGCCAGTCGTTCTTTATCAATCCATTATATCTGTTTCCGGGAATATCAGATGCGAGGAATACTTTTACAACTCCCTGTAAGCTTTCTGCCTTTTCTGCATTTATCTCAATAATTTTTGCCCGTGGATAATCACTAAATTTAAGAGCCGAATAGAACATATTATCAAAAAACATATCAGCAACGAACTTACGCTGGCCAAGAGCTGTTTTATATGCCTGATACTTAGGAAGGAAATCTCCTATTTTTGTTTTCTCCGGATATCCTGCCAGCTTACTCTCACCATTTATTATATCAGCTGCAAATCCAATTGCTTGTTCAATTTTCTTATAGCCGGTACATCTACACAAATTACCTTTTATTGCCTTTTGTATTTCCTCTTCCGTGGGATTTGGATTTTTATCAAGAAGAGTCTTTGCTCTGACAATAAAACCCGGTGTACAAAACCCGCATTGCACAGCTCCTTTTTCAACAAAAGCACCTGCTATTATATCTTTTACATGCTCGGAAAATCCCTCAAGAGTAAATATTTCCTTACCTTCAAGATTTAATATCTTTGTTTTACACGATAATCGAGGACTACCATTAATTTCGACAAGGCATGCACCACAAACTCCCTCACCTGAGCATCCGTCTTTAACAGATGTAATATGAAGGTCGTTTCGAAGAAAACTCAACAGACTTTTATTCTTATCCGCCTCAATTGAGATTTCTTTTCCATTTAAAGTAAAATTTACCATAGCATTTAAATTCTAAATTAATCCACTTTTAGCAATAAGCTGAGATGCAAAATCAATATTAGGGGAAACCGCTTCGGGTAATTTCAAGTTTGACAATACAGAATTAATATCTTTTAATCCCGAACCTGTAAGCAAAACAACATTACTCGAATTCTTAGCTATCAAATTTTTATTATATAGTTTCATCAATCCTGCAAAAGCAGTAGCTGCAGCGGGTTCAGAAAATAAGCCATATTGTTTTGCAAGCAAATTTACAGCTTCTCTTATTTCAGTATCAGAAACATTTACTGCTATACCATTATATTTTTTAATAAATCCGGAAGCCATATAAAAGTTAGCAGGTATTTCAACCGATATCGAATCAGCAAAAGTATTTGGTTTGTTCCAGCTAAATTTCGGGTTATCTAGGTTATTGTTAATATTACTGCTTCCGTTTGCCTGTACTGAAATAATTGTTGGGACATGTGTAATAATCCCAAGATTAAGCAAATCTTCAAATCCTTTATAAATACCTGAAATAATTACACCATCTCCTGTAGGGACAAAAACATTATCAGGTGATTTATTTTCTAACTGAGAGAATATCTCAAATGCAGCAGTCTTTTTTCCCTCAATAGTTATCGGATTATATGCTGTATTACGATTGTAAAAACCAAACTTGTCACTAAGCTCATTGCACAATCTAAATGCATCGTCGTATGAAGCTTTGACAGGAATTATTACAGCTCCATACATTTTAATCTGAACAAGTTTTGCGAGAGGTGCTTTTGCAGGAACAACTACAATTGTATTCTGCTTATTAGCAGCTGCCATACATGCAATTGACGAACCGGCGTTTCCGGTTGACGAAGCAATAATGGTATTAAAGTTATTCTCTTTTGCATAAGCAGAAACTAAAGCAGAAGCTCTGTCTTTATATGAAGAACTTGGATTCTGAGAATCATCTTTTAAATAAAGCAAAAAATCCAACACCTTACTATTCAAGCTATCAACTTTGTAAAGGGGAGTATTCCCAACTCTTAGTTTAGGAAAAGAATCGATTGACTGAATAGGCAAAATATCAATAAAATCACGCTCAGCTAATTTTTCAAAAATAAAATCACCTCCATAGTTGCCGGCTATGGCCGGGTAATTATAAATTGTTTTTAAAACACCTTTCGGTGGCTGTGTAGAATTATTGCTTTCAGCACATTGTTTACACAGATAGTCTTTACCTTCCGGTATAAAAGAAGAATTGCAATTGATACATTTATATGAAAACTTATTATTCATTAATACCTGATTTTTCTTTTACTACAAATACTCTTTTATAACAGCTGTTCTTTCATTAAACTCTTTTATCTTTTCGTCCCACTCTTCAGCTTTACCAAAATGATTATCCCAATAAGATTTGTCGTACCATTGTGCATTTAGCTCATCAACCGTTTTACCTTGCTGCTCTACCCAAGTAAAATACTTTAAGTTATGCATACGTTTTTTCTCGTAGTAATTCATCTCCGTCATATAATCAATACTTTGAGCTAACAAAGAAGAATCGAAGTCCATACCGGCTTGCATTGTAGAATACTTTCCTCTTTTCTCATTCTCTTCCTTTAGTCGTGATTCATACATTTCCATTGAATCTGTAGCAACAGTAAATATTATATCATCAGAGTTTAACTCGTAGTATTTTGCCATTTTTATTGAACCTAATAAATTAGCAATTGATGAGATTCCGAAAAGCTCTAACTTATCAACAAACTCCTTATCCAGTCCTTTTGATTTGAGATATTCCTTCCCTTCCTTCTCATTAAACAACCTCATTAATCTTATTGTGTCCTCATCATCGATGCCGGCAACCATATCCATATTTCTGATATTATGAACCCAGGGCACATGCTTATCACCTATTCCTTCAATACGATGACCTCCATATCCGTTTTGCAATAAAGTAGGACATTGAACAGCTTCGCCTGCACAAACTTTAATATCAGGGAATTTCTTTCGTAAAAAATCAGCAGAGCCAAGTGTTCCTGCCGAACCTTGTGTTAAGAATAAAGCAGCGAAACGAGAATCCTTAGTTTTTATATCATCGAATACCTCTTTCATTGCCGGGCCGGTAACGGCATAATGCCAAAGCGGATTCCCAAATTCACTAAACTGATTTAAGGTTACAATCTCATCACCGCGAGTTTCTTCGAGCTCCTTTACCTTGTCATAAATTTCTTTTACATTAGATTCGCAGCCGGGTGTTGCAATTACCTCAGCCCCAACTTTATGTAACCAGTTAAAACGCTCTTGAGACATTTCTTCGGGCAAAACGGCTATTGATTTACAACCAAGCAAATAAGAATCATAAGCCCCACCCCTGCAATAATTACCTGTCGACGGCCAAAGAGCTTTTTGGTGTGTTGGGTCAAAACGACCGCTTACTATTTTTTCAACCAAGGGACCAAAGGTTGCTCCAACTTTATGAGCTCCCGTTGGGAAATATTTCCCTATTAGAATAACTATTCTAGCCTTTACACCGGATAGTTCAGGAGGTATTTCGATATAATTCACACCACCAAAACCGCCTCCAAACGATACAGGTTCATTCTTCCATGTTAATCTAAATAAATTTAACGAAAACAAATCCCATAAGCCATGTCCTTTTAGTTCTGATACAATCTTTTCCGGTATCAATTCCGGATTACGCATTTGCTCATAAGTTGGTAGAATTATATGCCTATCTCTGCATAGTTGAATATTTCTTTCTAGAATTTCTCTCTGTTTTTTATTCATGTTAAATTAGAATTATATAAAATCTGAAAGGCAAACTTTTAAAAAACACCTTCCCGATTTATTTATTAATTAGTAGATAAATATTAAAGCATAAAACTACTATTTTATAATTAAACAAACGAATTCACAATCTTATTTTAGTATTATTTTATCAATAATCTCCAAAAGCTTACAAGCAGAAAATTATCACCAATCATTTTTTGCCCTTTTCGTACAGTTGTCAAACGCTAAATAATGAATTGCTTATCAATGATTTCTTTGCCTCCTGTCATAAAGACTCTGAGAGGCTGATATAAGTATCAATAGGAACATTATGTAAAATAAGTCAGCATTCTTGTATGTACAATATAATTCTTTCCGTACTTTTACATTTTAATAATTTAATTCAATACAAATGCGAAAATATTCATTATTAATCTTCTCGTCACTAATATTCAGTTTAAATATTTTTTCACAAGCTTTACCAATCGCTCTGGATGGTTTATATATCGACTGGCTAGGCTCTACATCAAACTACACTGATGCACAAGGTGATGGAGCGAGTATTGACATGCTTTCATTCTCTGCTGCAAACGATAGTTCATTTTTATATTTAAAATTTGAGTTAAACGATGAAATAAGACTTAATTCAGGTAATAATCTGGTTTTGGAAATTGATACTGATAATGACTCTACAACAGGATATTCAATAAATGGTATTGGGGCGGAGTTAGGCTGGCTATTTGGCAGTAAATTCGGATATTTCAACTCCCCCGGCTCAACAACAACCGTCGATCAGGCTGATATTTTGTTTCGAGCATTGCCAACTGTTACATCAAACAGCTTTGAAATTGCGATAAGTAGAAATGTATTACCCGACAATGTTCATCCGCTTTTTACAGGCGATACAATTAAGATTTGTTTTTACGACCAGACAACGAATGGTGATTATATGCCGGATGAAGGAAGCCAATTCACTTATGTTTTTGATAACACAAGCCTTCCTGCTTATGATGCAATAGACATAAATAAATCAGACACAAATTTTGTTCGTCTGATGACATATAACACCTTGTTCAATGGCTTAATAGACCCACAAAGAGCTCCGGCTTTTGGAAGAATTATTACAGCCGTTAACCCTGATATTATTACCTTTAACGAATGCTGGGACACACAATGGTACGAAGCCCGTAACTTTCTTGACAATTACCTGCCATTGGCAAATGGTAATCAATGGCAATGCTGGAAGATTGACGGTGCAAATATAACATGCTCCCGCTTTCCCATAACTCAGAACTGGCAAATTCTCCCTGACAGAAGATTAACAGCCTCACTTATTGATCTCCCTACCAAGTATGCTAGAGATATATTAGTTGTAAATGCCCATTTTAAGTGTTGTGATGGTGATTCGATACGTCAACGCGAAGCCGATGGATTTGCATCATTTATCAAGGATGCTAAAACATCCGGAGGTGTAATTGATTTGTCGCCTGAAACACCATTTCTTATTAGCGGCGACTTAAATCTTGTTGGTTACAGTCAACAACTTACAACTCTAATAACAGGTGATATTCAAGATACGGCTCAATTTGGAAGCCCGGCAGCATTAGATTGGGACAATACAGACCTTAATGATGTGATTGCTTTGCAAACAGACAACCGAATGGCATATACATGGCGTGACGACGGTAGTAGTTACTGGCCCGGACGATTAGATTACTGCATTGCTTCGGATGTAAATCTAAATATTGAAAAAGCATTTACAATTCAAACAGAAGTTATGCCGGCTGCAAGGCTCTCTTTGTACGGCCTACAGCAAAACGACACACATACAGCCTCAGACCATTTTCCTAAAGTAACTGACTTTTCCATCCCATTGGTTTTAGGAACACATTCGGCAACTGAACAGGAAATGAAAATTGATATCACCCCAAACCCTGCTAAAGAGAATATTAAGCTAAATATAAAAAATGCGATTGGAGAAAATAAAGTGGAAATCGTAAACCCAAAAGGAGAGATTGTTTATTCAAATTCATTTTATGGAAATGAACATACAATTGACACATCTGAATTGGCACCCTCTGTTTACTTTGTAAAATTTTGGAATAAGAATTTTGAGAAAACAGAAAAAATTATTCTTGTTAATTAAAATAATTGTAATTTTATATTCTAGTAAATAAAAAAGCAAATATTGACTAAAAGCATCACAATCAATAATATGAATAAGGATATCTTTGAACAATTATTCAAAGAACACTTTGTTCATTTATGTAATTTTGCTCAAAATTATGTAACAGATATTGATGATGCCAAAGAAATTGTCCAGGATGTTTTTATTAATCTTTGGAACAAAAGAGAGACTATTGACTCAAATAAGTCTATAATTTCGTATTTGTTTACTTCTGTGAAAAACCGCTGCTTTAATTTTATTCGCGACAACAAAAAATTTCAAAGTCATGTTCTTGATATTGATATTGCCGATTATGATATTAGTTATGAAATTGACATTGATTCGGGTAATGAACTCCAAATGAAGATTGATGAAGCGTTTAATAAACTGCCGGAAAAATGCCGTCAGATTTTTAAACTAAGCAGGTTTGAAGAATTAAAATATAAAGAAATTGCAGAGAGGTTAAATATCTCAATCAAAACCGTTGAGGCTCAAATGTCAAAAGCATTAAGAGTTTTAAGAACAGAATTGAAAGACTATATAATTACAATCTTAATTATTTTGTTGAGTGGGTACTAAATTATTTAAACATGGATAAGGGTTAGCATCGCTTTATGTGTATATTGAATGTATAATAATGAATAATAAGGAAAAACATATCGACCATCAAGATTTAATAAATAAATATCTTGCAAAAGAAGCGAGTAAAGAAGATATTATTTTATTAGAAAACTGGGTGCTGCAAAACGAAGCAAACAAGAAACTATTTATAGAGACAAAAAGAATCTGGACATTAGCAAACTTTAAAAACACAAAAAGTAAGATTATCATAAATAGTGAATGGGAAAAACTTGAAAACAAACTGTTTAACGACAAAAACATAACAAAGAAAAGGACAGGCTTCTTTAATCAATATTATAAAGTAGCAGCTTCAATTATTGTTTTACTAAGTATCTCATTCTTACTCTATTTTTTAACTTCAAATTCCGGTAAACAAAAATTTACTGCTGATAATTCGGTGAAAACATCTAAACTCTTTGACGGTTCTGTAGTTACTCTAAATTATAATTCAAGTATTGTTTATTATAAAGAAATTACAGACAAGAGAAAGGTAAAACTCAAGGGCGATGCATTTTTTAATGTAAAGCCTGATGCATCAAAACCATTTATTATTGAGACTCAAAATGCTGAGGTTGAGGTATTAGGGACATCATTCTATGTTGATTCTCATATTGATAAACCAACAATTGAGGTTAGCGTTAAAACCGGTAAGGTTGCATTTAGAATAAAACAAGGCAAAGAACTGATATTATTACCGGGCGATAAAGGAATTTTTAATAAGTCTACAGGCAAACTTACTCAGGAAACAAATAGTAATACTAACTTTATCGCTTGGAAGACCAAACAAATTGTTTTTGAAAACAATAACTTATCAGATGTGGTTTTGCAGTTAAATAATGTATATCACACAAATATCACTATTGCCAGTCCAAACTTAAATAACTGCAGAATAACAGCAAGTTTTGATAATCAAACATTAGATGCAGTTTTAAATGTTATAAAAGAAACTTTAGATTTACGGATTGAAAATAAAGATAATGAGATAAAATTGTTTGGTGATTCGTGTAAATAAATAGAGTTTCCAAGTAAAGGTGATTTTTAGTCTTCTTGAAAAAATTGCAATTAATTAATAAAACGGATATTGAAAAACTTTAGTTTTAAAAATATTATTTGTCGTGCTTTTATTTTCCTTTTTCTGATTTTGAGTTTTAATCAGATTCAAGGGCAAGAGATAAATCTTTCTAAAAAGATTTCAATAAACTTAAGCGATGCAACCATAAAAAAGATAATAAAAGAGTTCTCAGACAAAGCAAACATAAACTTTTCATACAGCAGCCAAAGCTTTGATACAACGCTTACTATATCTTTCATTGTAAAAAACATATCTGTTAAAGAAGCCTTAAACCTATTTTGCCGGCAAACAGAATTAAGTTATAAGATAATTGAGAATCAGGTGGTTCTAAAAAAGAAAGAGATACCCAATATTATAAATGAAAAAAAAAA
>JANTGP010000061.1 GCA_024762835.1 Bacteroidota bacterium | reverse complement strand
CCGGTTACTTTATAGGCATACATTCCTGATGGTAGTTTATTTCCTGCATCATCTTTACCGTCCCAATACCAAAAGTATGTTCCAAAGGGCATTTCCTCATCTTTTAAAAGACGTACCCTTTTACCAAAATCGTTGCCGGTTACTTTATAAATCTCAACCTTTATAGGAAGAGTACCACCAGGATTGTTTTTAATATTTATATAAAAAAGAGGTTTGGTCCAGTGTTTAATATGATTGCCTCCTACACGATAATATATATGTCTCCCGTAGTTTTCTGTTGCAGGCTCGTAATAATCGTACTTCGATTGATTATCGTATTTGTATGTAACTTTTACCGAACTATTATTCATATCTGCAGCTGTAAATTTTATATTATTCTCGCCAAATTTTAAACCTGGCATTGTATATTTACTCATTTGTACCTCGGATGAAATAACTGCACTTTTTAGACCTGAGCCTTTCCCTCTAAATTCAAATTTTAACCAATATGCCATTCTACCTTCAATACCAATTGAGTCATCTTCAAAAACAGTATTTTCTTTTAATAAGTTCCATTTCAAATTGTCAGAATATGCAGTATCGCCAATTGAATCTGTTACAGCAAAATAGATATTTCCACTTGATAAAAACGACGCTTTAATATTAGCACCAACAAAATCCCAGGTCGATTTTACGGGTATAATAATAGATGACAGTTTAGAATTATCGGCTGGTACAATACCCTTATTAGTCCACTTTATGTTGTTTTCTTTAAGAATAAATTGTTTATGTAACGCTGTAGTAAAATCGGGTTTATAAGTAAAAATAGCACTAGCATAATCACAAGGGTTTCTAAAATCCTTACCTTCATCTTCGAGATATTTACGATGATGACTATAATCGCGACTTTTCAGGTCAGTACGGCCGTTCATATCAAACAGCATTGTAACTTTCTCTGCCGGTTTTAAATCGTATCTGAATTTCCACTGCGTGCCAACTTCCTTAACTATTCCATAATTATTTGTGGGGGCATTTTTAACAGCCCACCAGATGTCCCAACCTGTTAATGGTTTAATTCTTTTAATAAGGTTTCCTCCATCCTTTTTCAAATCCGCCCAAGTTGGCACAATGGTTTTATTATCTTCCTCGAAATAAACCCAACGTATTTCAGGACTATTATCGAATTGGTGCCAGGAACCGTCGTACCACACCTCAGCAGTTTGATGTCCATCCAACTGAACCTTATGCCCATACATACTTCCCTTTGGCGGCACATGGTAAAGTAATGCACACGCACACTGTGCTGCTTCGCCGCATAAACTCCCACCATACTGGTTTATTAACCGTGGAGCATTTCCGGCGTAGTCATCCCATTCGTAGTTATCAGAAGGATATAAACCAAATTTGTCGTAATGGTAGGTAAACCACTCCGATACTCTCATAAATTTTCTATATGATGTTGTTTCACCTTCAACAATTTTTGAAACGAAAGCAGGTAAACTTCTGTAATCGTACTCCTCCGAATTAAAAATATAAGGGTCTTTTATAACCCCGAATCCTGTATTTTCAATTGTAACTGAAATATTATGAAGATTTTTTGATGCAATAGAAATACTCTCTTCCTGAACCGTTTTAGAAGCAGTAAAACTTTTTGTAACTACATGAACAGGTTCAGGGTTTGGGTATTCAAATATTAATGTGTCGTTAATTGCTTCTATAGTATAGCTTTTTTCAACAATATTATTACAATTTGTTAGTAGTCCGAATATTAGCACTCCAGCCAGCACTTGTGATAAGTTATTCATTATCTGTATGTTGTTTGTTGTGATTCATGGTTTCAATTATCTCATCATTGGTTAATGTTTTATTAAAAAAGAACATATCGTCGATGTGAGTTTCTGATTTATGATTGCCACCAATATTTGCTCCCACTTTAAAACTACTTCCCGGGAAATATAATTTTTTGATGTTAATTTGTTTTTCTCCATCTAAATTTCCATCGAAATATATTTTAGCATTTTTATCGTTTAAGGAAACTGCTATATGATGCCATTCGCCTGGTGTAATTGAAGTATTTCCCTGGATGCTGTCCCATTTCACCATAAAACTCATTTTATTATCAGCTTCACTTTTATATACACCCAACCATTTATCGTAATACAATTTACGCTTTACAATTGTCTGTCTCGATTCGGGTATTGCTTCGGGATATTTAATCCAAAAAGCTAAAGTGAAACCTGTTTTTCTAAAGTTAAAGGAGTAATTATTTTTTATATACATGTATTTGGAACCCTCTCCAAAGGAAGCCGCATTCCCATATTTTCCTTTCACCCAGGTATGGTCTCCAACAAAAACTCCAACATTTCCATGCTCCGAAGCATCAGGAGCTTCATCTGAATTATTTTCGTCAAATTTCCAATTGGCAACCAACTCTTTTTTATCTGAATAAGGATAAGGGACATCAACCATTAAGTCGTTTATAACCAACTCTACCTCTTGTTTGTTATCTCTTAAAGTCAAATAACTGTGCTCCTTATTTTTTGTTGTACACCACTTGTTAGAAGCTTCGTTGTCGGTAATTGCACAATATCCATTACTTACAATGTCCCAATATTTAAGCGGAAAACGTATTGCAGCTAAAACAGCAGTTTGGTCCCAACTACTATGAGTTCCCCCCACAAAACCTGTACATATTTCATATGCCCGGCGAGCAGGATTATCTGCTGAAGTTCGCACATAACTGTACCCTGAACTATATTCGTTACCAATTTTAATACCACTGAAAAGAATAGGTCGCGGCCAGTTTTCGATGGCATATTTAGAAGCTGCCGGCTCGCTCCTAAGGTTAGACTCATTGCCTTCTGGAAACTTTCCACCCATACAAACCCAACGTTTTACCTTTTTGTTAACGAGCTCAACACCGTTCAACTCACTATACCTATCGGGCTCCGATTGCAACAAATCTTTGATATTAGTTAAGTAACCAACCGTTATAATTACAACACTTGTATCTTCTTGTTCTGCTAATATTTTACGATATAATTTGGTTGCATCCCAAATGTTCTCTGTTTTTAAATTGGTTGGAAAACTTTCAGCTATTTCTCTAATGTAAACCGATTCTGTTGAACCAATTCCTTTAACAACTCCTATAGGAATATCAGGTCGATTGTAATATGTATTAATTGCATCTAAACAGAAAGGACTCCATTTTGCAGCGTATCCTCCGGCAGAAACACACATTCCTAAAATTTTGGCTTCGCCTAAATCGGCAAGGCCGTGAAGCAATGCTGTTGCACCAACATCGTCCCAATCGCCCGAAATGTCAGTATCGAATATTACTTTAACAGGATTAGTAGTTTTTGCATTTAAAATAAAGCCAAAACCCACAAGTATACTTAAAACTAAAGTGTATTTTAAATTTATCATCTTTATTTACTATTAAACTCGTAAGCTCCCAAATCTGGTGCTTTCCCCGAAAATGGAAGTCCTACATCCGTTCCTGCATCAATCATTTCACTACCTTTTTTAAGTTGTAAAAAGTCGCTTTTAGGCAAACAACCATCAGCATTTCGCGGTCCAATATTTTTTGAATAATCGAGTGAAACAAAATCATCAGCCGATATTATTGCACTATCCATATTCCAGCTATTGTATTCGTCGTTAGCTGCATCGGTATAAATCTTCCCTCTGAAAGAGATGCAGTTACGAATAATGCTTGATTTTGGCGACTCCCAAAAATCAACATTATTATAAGTATTATCGAAAGCTGTGCAATTATAAATTGTAAGTCCGCCTCCGGTATTTGAATTCTGGTCGAAACCGGTATTTCTATTTTTAAATGCAAGGCAGTTAACAACCATACTCGCTGTTTTTCCCTGCCCCAGTTTAAACCCGTTTCCATCACCCTCAATTGGCTTGAAATTGCTATCTCTACCATTGCCAAATGCCCAACAGTTTTCGAAATAGTTATTAGAGCCAGCCCACCATAAATCGAAACCATCGTCGTTATTAAAATACGAACGGCATCCTAACAATACATTATTAAATGGTCCATTTGTAGTGTTGTTATTACCCCACATTGCAATTCCATCGGCATTTGAGCCACTGTGAAGAACATTATTGTGGAAATCGCAATTAATCATATAATTATTGTGGGTAAGCGTATTTACATTAAAGGCAACCTGAGAATTTGTAATATGATGAACATCAATATTTTCATACACATTGTGGTGTGCATCAATTCCATAGGTTAAAAATTGAGTAGTAGTAATTTCAATACTTTTTAAGTGCAGATATGAAGTATTTTTTACTGTAATACCAGATTTAATAATAGGTTTATTGTTCATGTCGTAAGCAACAATATGTAAATAATTTCCTTCTACTCCTGACCTTCCGATAAGTTTAATATTTTCACCCACATAAACACCAGGCAAAACATAGGTAACATCTCCCGGATTCATTAGATTAAATGCCTTTTCAATTGTTTTAAATGGTTTTTTATAAGTACCATTATTTTCATCGCTCCCATCAACTGAAACATAAAATCTGTTTGATTCTATTTTTGAAAACACAGCAACTAATTCAGTTTTATCTTGGATAATAACATTCAATGGATTTGATTTACCCGAAGCGCTTCCTTTCCACTCAGCGAAAATATATCCGGCATCGGGAAGAGCAGTAAATTCTACCGAAGCACCTTTGAAAGCTCTTTTTTTATTTGTAAAAACTTTTCCTTTCCCTTCAACATAGGTCGAAATAGAATACATTACAGCATTCTGTTTAACAAACGAAGCAGTAACTTTTTTATCCGACCCTAATACTAAAGGAATGTTCGAAATTGAGCCATTTAAATCGTGGCTCCATCCGGCAAATTTATAACCTTCAGCAGGTGTTGCATTAAGAAATAAAAAGCCAGAATACATGCCACTCTCAGGGGTAACAGAACCATTTCCAACTACATTAATTTCCAAATTGTACTCGGGATGAATAATTGGGTTGTTATCGTTCTTTTGACCTTTTGTAGCATTTGAGCACCCAAATATTAAAATCAGAAATAGGGTTAAATAGAATACTGATGAGATTCTCATTTTTATACTGATCTGCTTTTTTTGCGAATTCATTTTTCTATGCATTATATAAAAATTACAATTAGCGCTTTTGCCCATACAAGGACTCAATCTTTTAATGGGTATTCAACTGCACAACTTCAATACAATAAAAGTCATTTCCTTAATAAATTTAGTTTTGCGCTTATAAATATTACTAACCTATACTTCATATATCAAGCAAATTACAAATCAATTAATTAGAAATATCATATAAACTCAAGGAACCAGTTACAAATACGTTACATGCACGTTACATGCTACAACTATGTCGCTTATTACGTGTAAGTTGTAATTCAACGAGATTCTAAGAAATTACTAAATGTGGTGGATTTTCTCATTCTATTCACTATAAAAAAATTCAAGAACATAGTACCTCAATATGCTGATTATGATATTGGTTGCAGTTACTGGTAACACTCTCAGAAACGGTTATCAAACCGTTTCGGGCAATTGATAAAGATTTGTTGCCGAATATTGGGCTAACTTTAGAATTGCACTTAAAATCACATAAAAAATAGAATATGAAAGTTTTAGGATTTGAAGAGAATGAGCTAAAAAAGATTGGTGGAATTCATACTGCCAGAGAAATACAGCAACAACCTGATGTTTGGAGAAAAATTTACCATCAGATTAACGAAAGGGCACAAGATATTAAAGAATTTATTGATGTTGCGCTAAACGAAGTTGATGACATCGTGTTATCTGGCGCAGGAACCAGCGCATTCGTTGGCGACTGCCTGGTTAGCGAATTCAATAAAAATTTTGGTTATCGAACAAAAGCTATTCCTACTACTGATATTGTTACACATCCCCAAAACTATTTCAGAAGAGACAGAAAGGTACTTCTGGTATCTTTTGCACGCTCGGGGAATAGTCCGGAAAGTTGTGCAACTGTTGATTTGGCTGAGCAATTTGCTGAAAAAGCATATCATCTCATTATTACGTGCAATCCGGAAGGTAGTTTAGTAAAAAGCGAAAAACAACATCAATACAATATTGTTTTGCCAGAAGAAACCAACGATGTTGGTTTAGCAATGACAAGTAGTTTCTCGGGAATGTTGCTTGCCGGGTTGTTGATTTCAAGAATTACAAACATCAACAATGAGAAAAAAAATGTTGATGTAGTTATTAAGTACGCCCAAAATATACTTAATAATTATGTTGCCGATATTAGAAAAATAGCAAATCTCGATTTTAACAGAGCGGTTTTTCTTGGTTCTGGTCCACTATTCGGAACATCCATCGAATCGCACTTAAAACTCCAGGAACTTACCGATGGAGCTGTATTTTGTAAGAACGAGTCGTTCCTGGCATTTCGCCACGGGCCAAAAGCTGTAATAGATGAAAAAACAATTGTGGTATTTATAATGTCGAATGATTCTCATTCGGTTAAATATGAAAAAGACCTTATTAAAACGATTAAAGACGAAGGGGTTGCAAAGGCCTTGGTTGGAATTTCAGAAGGCAGTATTTCGGATTTAGGTCTCGACCTTGAAATAACCCTTTCAAACGAAAATAGAATTGTTGATGAACCCTATTTAACTCTTTCTCATATTATTCCATCACAAATACTGGGTGTTTTAAAATCAATTAGTCTGGGATTAAAACCCGATAATCCATCAGTTAGCGGAACTATATCGCGAGTTGTGCAAGGTGTTACTATTTATAAAAAATAGTATTTGGATACAACAGTATGTTAAAATCACAAAATTAAAATTATGAATATTGAGATAAGACAGAGGGCTATCGATAAAAATATGCCTTTAATGGATTATATTTTAAAGCAAATTAAAAATATAGAAGCAGAAACCGGCGAGAAAAAAACCATTTTTGCGGCTTGTCCAAACTCGCTATCAGTAATAAAGGCATCGTTACGTTCAGCAAAACGTAATAATGCGCCTATAAAATTTGCTGCTACTTTAAATCAAGTTGATGCCGACAGAGGTTACACCGGATTAAATCAAAAAGAGTTTGTACAAACCATTCGCGAACAAGCCCGGGTTATCAACTATACTGGACCAGTAATTGTTGCTGTGGACCATGGAGGACCGTGGTTAAAAGATATTCAAAAAACAGAAAATTGGTCGCTTGAAAAAGCAATGAATTGGGTGAAAAAATCTTTTGAAGATTCTGTTGCTGCAGGTTACGATTTAATACATGTTGATCCAACCGTTGATGCCACTCTTCCAAAAGGTGAAGTGATTGATATTGATGTAGTTGTTGAGCGAACTATTGAATTAATTGTACACACCGAAAAATATAGACGAGCAAATGGTTTCAACCGAATTGCCTATGAAGTTGGCACAGAAGAAGTTCATGGCGGACTTGCTGATATGGCAACATTTAATCGCTTCTTAACAGGATTAAAAAGTGGTCTGAAAAAACATAACCTAACAGATATTTGGCCTTGCTTTGTTGTTGGAAAAGTTGGAACTGACCTTCACACAACTCTATTCGACCCAGAGGTTGCAAAACAACTTACCGAAGCCGCCGCTCCATTTGGAAGTGTAATAAAAGGGCACTACTCCGATAGTGTTGATAATCCACAGGATTATCCTGCATCGGGAATGGGCGCTGCCAATATTGGCCCCGAATTCACCGAAATGGAGTACGATGCATTAATTGAACTTGAAGAGCTGGAAAAAGATTATTTCAAGAAAAATTTGGTTGCAAAACAATCAAATATAAAAGAAGCCTTATGGAATGCAGTTATTACCTCAAACAGATGGCAAAAATGGTTAACCAGTAGTGAAAATAAAGTTGATTTTTACGCTAATGATAAAGACCGTCAGGTTTGGTTGGTAAAAACAGGTTGCCGTTATATTTGGGAAAACCCGGAAGTGCTTGCAGCAAGAGGAAAACTTATGGCAAATATTGAAATGCAGGGCATTGATGCCGAAAGCATTATTATGTCAAAAATTGAAAAAGCAATGGATAGGTATTTCTTTAATTTCAATTTAGTCGATTTAAACGAATCTCTTTAGTAACAAATAGTATGGATAAAAAATATGATGTAATAGTAGTTGGAGAATTAAATGTTGATTTAATTTTCGACAAACTTGGAGATAAACTTCCGGAAGTTGGGAAAGAGATTTTCGCTAACGAAATGATTCTTACTCTTGGAAGCAGCTCGGCAATACTTGCAGCTAATATGAGTACCTTAGGATCGCGCGTTTGTTTTATTGGCAAAATTGGCAAAGACAGTTTCGCCGATTTAGTGCTTACTAGTTTAGAAAGCAAAGGTGTTGATACATCAAGTATCATTCAGTCGTCGGAACATAAAACAGGTATTACAGTGGCTTGCAGTTATGGTAACGACCGCGCAATGGTAACTCATCCCGGTGCTATGAATCACTTAACCATTGATGATATTACTACCGAGCACCTAAAGCAAGCAAAGCATATGCACATGAGTTCGGTTTTCTTTCAACCCGGGTTAAAACCAGATGTCGCTGAACTTTTTAAGAGAGCAAAAGAAGCTGGCCTTACCACATCATTCGATCCACAATGGGACCCGAATGAAAAATGGGATGTTGACCTAAAAGAACTACTTCCTTACGTTGATGTATTTCTTCCGAATATTGAAGAAATTAAATTTATGACCGGGACAAAAAGTCGCGATGAAGCATTGGAATCGATTGCCGATTTCGCAAATATTGTAATTGTAAAAGATGGAGAAAATGGTTCATTTTTATGGTCGAAAAATGAACAAATCAATCAGCCGATATTTACAAACCCGGATATTGTTGATACAATTGGCGCGGGCGATAGCTTTAATTCAGGTTTTCTTTCAAAATTTATTGAAAAACAACCTTTGAAAAAATGCACAGAATTTGGCGCGCTTACGGGAGCCATAAATACAACTTCTGCCGGTGGAACAACAGCTTTTAGTAGTATAAATGATGTGAAAGATATTGCTTTAAACCGCTTTGGTTTTGAAATAGTTTAACACTACCATCCCGTAAATATTTTGAGATTCCTCGCTTTGCATCGGAATGACAGTCTTTTCGTGGTTCTCGTTTTTTGCTGACATAACTTGCTGTTATTCTGAACAAATTGAAATGTAGCGAAACCTGCCTGCCGTAGGCAGGGAATCTCTTCATCAGATGACTTTTAACTGGGCACCAATGATTTTTAAATTTAAATAAAACCCTCCCAAGTTGCACAAGTTTCAAATTTTGGCGAATAAAAAAATCAATAAAAATGAGTAATACTAAAAATAAGAGTTGGTTATTCTATTCTTTAGGGACAGCCGTACTTTGGGGAGTTTGGGGTGCATTTATAGAGATACCTGAAAAGGCAGGTTTCCCGGCAACTTTAGGATATGTTGTTTGGTCACTTACAGTTATTCCAATTGGTATTTTTGCTTTAATAAAACTAAAAGGCAAATTAGATAAAGATAAAAAATCAATCTTTTTAGGAATGGCTGTTGGTTTGTTGGGTAGTGCCGGGCAACTATTATTGTTTCAGGCATTAAGAACCGGACCAGCTTATTTAGTGTTTCCGTTTATTTCAGTAGCACCTGTTGTTACTATACTGATGTCGGTAATGTTTTTGAAAGAAAAGGCGGGAAAAAGAGCTTGGGTTGGGATAGTACTTGCTACGCTTGCAATTTTCTTACTATCGTATTCTCCTAAAGGAAATTCGGAAAGCTCAGGTCTAATGTGGATCATTCTTGCTTTGTTGGTGGCCTTAATGTGGGGTTTGCAGGGTTATATTTTAAAAACCGGAAACAATTCGATGAAAGCTGAAAGTTTGGTTTTCTATAATACGATAGCCGCACTGTTAATAGTACCCTTTGCAATTTTTATGACAGACTTTTCGCAAGAAATTAACTGGACATTTAAAGGACCAGGACTTGCTGCAATTATCCAGTTTTTAAATGCACTCGGATTTTTGATGCTTGTTTATGCATTCAGGTATGGCAAAGCAATTATTGTTAGTCCAATGGTAAATGCATTACCTCCTGTGCTTACGGTGGTATTATCTCTTATTATTTATCAGATAATTCCACATCCTGTAATCATTGCAGGTATGGTAATGGCAATAACAGGAGCCTTTTTATTAGCAAACGAATAAAACATAAATCGGTAATGTTTTAATTTTATGGCCTATTCTTTTGTATTCATAATGCTATTTTATACATAAAATAATCTTAAAGAATAAATACATGAATAAGTTGTTAATATTTAGTAGTACCCTTTTTATTATATCATTCTTTTTTGCTTGTAGCCAAAGTGATTCAATTGCAACAATAAATCCCTTTAGTGAAGCTATTATGTGGAATAAATCTTATACGTATTCGGCTAAAATTATTTCAGGCAAACCTGAAAGTTTAGTTTGGGATTTTGGAGATAAAACGAAAAGAGTATCAGGGAAAAGTGTAAACCACAAATATGCTACTCCTGGTATTTATACTATAACTCTATTTACTAAGAATGGTGAGATTGAAAAAAAACAATCAACTGCGATAGTTCGTGTGCACAATTCTAAATCGGTTGGCTCTCCACAGCTATTTTTAGATACTGATGCAAGAAACGAAGCCGACGACCAGCACTATATAGCGTATTGCGTATATAGCAATATGGATGTGCTTGGGATTAATAGCATTCACAATAATGAACCATATTCAGAAACAATAAATTATGCCGAGATTTTTTATGTATTTAAAATGATGAATTGGTCGGGTACTTCATGGGATTCACTGCCATTAAATAAAGTGTATCATGGAGCATGTGAAAAACTTGAAGTGCCGGCAAGTGGTAAATGGTACGATACAGAGCCAATTGTTACTGAAGCAAGTAAAGCTATTTTGGCAGCGGCCAGAGGTGCATCTCCTGATAATCCTGTTTGGATAATGCCTGTAGGGCCCTGTACGAATATTGCCAGCGCTGTATTACAAGCACGCAAGGATGGTTTCGATATTCAAAATAGAATTCGTGTTTATTGGTTAGGTGGATTGGAAACCGAATTTTTGAACGAGTACAATGGAGGTAATGATCCATGGTCGGTTTATGTTATGGGGAAATGTGGAATTGATTTTACGGTTATGTTAGCAGATCCAACCAGTTTAAAACTAAATATTGATAAGCGTGTTGAAGCCGATTTATATCCCGATAATGAATTAGGTGATTATTTGGAAAAAATAATTCCTGTATTTCAGTGGCATACTACAATACCAAAATCTATTCATGATGTATGTGTACCAGCTGCTATTTTGGGAGATTATTTAAATCTTGGATGGGTAAAAAGAAAGGAGCAAGCCGGAGTTTCAGGTCCTGAGAATGATTATAAATGGGTTAAAGCCGATAGCACTTCAAACATTACTCTGGTTTGGGATATTGATGGTGTGGCCATGAAGAAGGAGTTATTTAATACATTAAGCGGAAACCCTGTTTCTTTATATTGATTTCAACTTTGAGTAATTAATTCTAAACAATTGAACTATGAAAATTAATGGAGGAATTGCCTTGTTATTTATCGTTGCTACTTTGTTTGCATGCAACACAACTCCCAGGAAGAAAATTAATGAAAAACAGAACTTAACAGACGTGAGTCTGTTTTTAAAAAGCGACAGCACAACTTATTTAGAAGAAGTTGTTTCTGCTTCTGGCGACATGTACACAGTAGTAGGGCATCATGGTCCCGCCGTCGAGAATGAGAATTTCGGATTGAGGTTTTTTTTTAATCCGAGCACTGCCATCGATGTTTATTCAAAAAAGAAACCTGGTTTAGAACTTAAAAAGTTTTTATGGTATCCCACATTAGAGCAACAAGCCAATGGCGCAGGAATGGATATGTATAAAGTTGGGCCAACCGGAGGATTAGGCGGAGTAAGACTTTGGGATGGAGAGAAAATAGTAATTCCCGATCCTGTTTCGGAGCGTATTGCCAAAGTTGGTAAAGGAGACAACTTTTCGTTCATGGAAATGATTTCGAAAGGTGTAAAATACAAAGGAGAAAAAGTAGATATAAAAGTTAGAGTAACTGTATTCTCGGGTAAAAGAGAAGCATTGGTGGAGGCAGAAGAGATGAATGGTAAAATGGTTCAATTTGCCACAGGAATAAATTATCACAAAGGGAATGTAGTTTGGCAAGATGATAATTATATAGCCGTATGGGGAGTACACCCTGAAGATATTGCAGGTACACCTGTTGATATGGGAGCAGCAATACTATTTGACAATTCTAAATTTAACAATAGAGTAGATGACGGTGCACAAGTAATTCTCATTTCAAAACCTACCGTTAATCTAAAAACAACAATAACTTCTTCCACTTCGAATGAAAAAGAGTACAATACAAAAGTGAGTTTTATTAACTACGTTAAATCCATTGAGTATTATTAATTTGGTTTAATTATTCAACAATAAAGCAAAAAAATGAAAATTATTATTTTATTGTTTTTCTTCATTAACCTGTATTCCTATGCAAGCGGTCAAGCTCAGGAAGAAAAAGAGTTTAATAAATTGTTAGGTTCGAATTGGACTGAGGTTTTTTACGATTCATGTTCGTTAAATTGGCAAGATAAATGGACGTTAGATGGCACAAGAGCATCTGTGTCCAATTCAACTGAAGGAATGAATTTTTATGCCGGAAATGAGCATGGTAACGATACATGTCATGCTGTTTTATGGACAAAGGATTCTTTTCAAGGAGACATAAAAATAGAATATGATTTTACAAAACTGGATACTCAAATAGTTAGTGTTATAATATTATATATCCAGGCAACAGGTGAGTCGCCATATAGTAAGAATATTCATGAATGGGATTCTGTGAGAGTAATTCCTGCTATGCGTAATTATTATAACAATATGAATACTTTGCATATAAGTTATTCGGCTTTTGATAATAATAACAAAGATTCATCGATGGATTATATACGTGCCAGAAGATATATGCCTTCATTAAAGAAAGGTCTTCCAGGAACTGAAATTGGGAAATCATACGACAATTCAGGACTATTCATGCAGAATGTAAAACACCATATTACTGTAATTAAGAAGGGATACGATTTGTTTATGAAAATTCAGAATAATGAAAAGGAAGTTCTTTGTCATTGGAATTATAGCAAGTTACCTTTAATTAACGAAGGGTGTGTTGGATTGAGGCACATGTACACCAGAGGTGCCAGATATAGTAATTTTAAAATAAGTATATTAGAATAAACCTAAATCGATATCCATGGGGATTCTACCCTTTTGAGTATGTTAAATGGAATGTTTTGATGATTTTGCTTTCCCACTCATTTTGTAATTAAAACCATGTTTCATTATGAAATCACCCTAATCTGCAAAATTTCACGATCTGGGTGTATAGTTGTAAAGACAGCCTCAATAATTTCCATTCCATAATCGTAAGTAAAAAAAGTGCAGTGGCCTGTTTCATTGGAGGATTTATTCCTCCAAAGTACTTTAAAATCAGGTTTTATTGAGTCATCAACATTTGGGTTATAGTTGCTTATATTCTTTTCTTTTAAATGCATAATCTTGTCTATTTAATACAGAATTTTTCAAACGTAAGTTTAATAAGCTATGAACATTACTTGATCCCTTGATGTTTGATTAGAGGCCGCCTCCAAAACTTAACATCCTTAATCCGGAATATCCGTGTGTTATATTGAAAGAAAATTCAATAAAATGTTTTTATCGGGATAAATTGATGTTTTAGTCTTCCCACTCATTTTTGTTTGTTTTAACTAAAGATTTTTTATTTACTGACTTTAACGTGTTTCTCAGGTCCTGTATATCCTAAAGGTTTATCAATAATATAATTTGATAATCCTTTCCCTTTTACAAATACTTTTGTTTGAATCCCTCCCGAAAGGCGAGTATTTTTAACTAAGATATTCTTAACATCTTCTACCCATATTGCAGGCCTTACATCATTCGCTTCAGCACCAACAACCATATTACTTATGGTTATTCCATCAACATGCCTTAAAAACAAACCACTGGCTGGCATTGGTGGCACATCGCGTTCAGGATACGCTTTAGGGTCTTCTTTAACATTAACTCCATAATCGCCATCTTTTAATCCGCCTTTAATAAAAAACTGCACGTTATTTAACGATACATCTTTTATTGGATATCCGGCCATTCCTTCAATAGAACTTGCCCAACTCTCCTGACTACCATAAGCAACAATATTACTAATAGAAATATTGTGTATTTTACCAACAGGTGGTTCTGGAGCGCCCTCCATATGTTTTCTGGCTCTGTTTCCCAATCGAATAAATATTGGTGCCGGAGGTCCGTCAATAGTAACATTATTAATATTCACACCTTCCATTATCCCTCCATCTACAATCATTAAAGCAATTCCGGTAAGGCCATTTGGCGGACCATCATAAATTCTATGTTCTGTATAGCGCGATGGGCGAACCACACAGTTAGATATAGTTATGTTTTTAAAACCTCCGGTTGTTTCGGTACCTGCCTTAATTGCATTAGTATAAGAACTCACAATACAGTTTGTTATTACTACATCTTCAGTCATTGCAGCTCCGGTACTTTTTAGCACAATACAATCATCTTCGGTATCAATATTACAATCCGAAATCAAAACTTTTCTACATCCATCAATATTCATCCCATCATTATTGGTATTGGCATGATTTATTACTGTTACATTATTAATAGTAACATTATCGCAATTCAGATAATGCTGCATCCAAAAAGCCGAACTTTGCAAATGAACATCACGAACTACAACATTATTGCAAGAGATAAAAAGTAATCCTTTAGGTCTATCATCTTTTTCGTCTGTTGCATCTTCACTAATTTTGTGTTTGCTCCCTTGCCCATCAATAGTACCCGGACCTGTAACAGACACATCAGAGACTTCTAAGGCATAAACAAGAGCATTGAACCCTTCAGTATCGCGTAAAGCCCGGTAATCAGAATGAGGCTGAGACGGATAATCATCGTGATTCGGACTACCCAATAGTGTGGCTCCGCGCTGTAAGTGAAGTTCCACATGGCTTTTTAATTTAACTGTACCAGAAAGAAATTCTCCTGAAGGAACCACAACCATTCCACCACCTGCACTATTACAAGCATCGATAGCCGCTTGAATTGATTCTGTATTGAGCGTTTCGCCATCGCCAACAGCACCATAATCAACAATTGAAAACTGCGAACTAGTTGTTGTATCTCCCTTTGAACCACTACTACATGAACTTAATACTGCTGACATAAAAAATATCAGTAAAAAACTAAAACTACTATATTTCATTTTTTTTCTATAAATACTATTCATAAGAATCAATTTAAGTTATTTTATTTCGACAAGAAATTTTCATTTTTAGTTCAATTCGCTAGATAATTAGAATCACATATTAGTATTATCTCTATTTAAATTCATAAACATAGATACTG
>JANTGP010000060.1 GCA_024762835.1 Bacteroidota bacterium | reverse complement strand
CTCCTTTGCCAATCCCAAGCCCAAGCATTACCAATCCTTTGAGTGATGCAGAATTATATTCAGCTTGGATTCAAATAACAGTATTTTTGAAACAAGTTACCAAGGACAGTTTCCAAAATTTTGCAGCCAAGTGATTAATGATGAAAGAGGCAATTTATTGTTTTTTATTATCGATAATAATATCTACAATGAAGATGGATATGGTTGTGTAGACCCTGTCAGTGGAGAACCTCTATTCTTGCATGATGAAGTAACAGGAAATTCTTATAATGAAATAAATAGGTTTCAAGGTGATTATTTGATTGCCCCGGAAGTTACTATTGTTCCAAAACCCTCCATGCCTAACTGTGAATTTGAGTTTTACGTTTTTTATGCAATTAAATATTATCATCCTAATAATCCAACAGAGCCATTTAACATTGTTCATTACGTTAAAACATTAGTTTATGATAATGCAAATGGAATCAAATTTACTGAGTCTCAAGTGATTCTTGATATGTTTGTTAAACATAATCAAACTGAAAGATTAGATTGGCAACCTAATCAATTATCAATGGGAATTAGCCCTTATAATGATTCAAGTGATGAATACATCTATGTTATAAAAGGCGATAATTATTTTTTATTTTTCCAAGTTAATCAAGATATTGAAAATATTAAGTTAATTCATGCAAAGGTATTTTATGAAATAGCCATTCCGCCAATATGGCCTGTTAGCTTTCCTGAATTAGAAGTAATTAAACAGAATCCGCCACATACCATGACTTTAGCTGCTGCTTATGGGGCTTTTGATTTTATTGTATATAATATGCCATGGCAATTTAATCTTATTCAAGGGACAGCATATGGTACAAATAATTTTATTAATCCTTCTCCTGGTACATGGACTCCCGGACTTATTTTTGGTGCACTGGTCAACTATGGTGGATGGATTGATTATAATGGGACACTCTATCCTACAGGAAATTATTACAGAGGGTTAGAGTTTTCAGAAAATGGTCGATATCTATATTTAACAAGAGATGGTTTTCCAGGATATCAAGTACATGATTTGCTTTATACTATAAATTATCTTTCACCATTAGGTTTTTATGAATTAGGGAACTCATATATAGAGTTAGGTAAAGACGATAAACTGTATTTAACCAATACAACATTCACTCCAACAACTGCAACATTTGCCTCTGTAGAAGGAGAAATCTGTGTAATCGAAAACAATAACATTCCAGATATCCCATCTCCAGCCCCACCACCAAACTCTGGCAATTGGTTTTTGGAAAGTGATCAGATTACTCAAACTGGAATTGTCGCAAGTGGGCATTATGGTTGGCAAGGGATTTCAGCAAACAACAACTACTTTGTGTTTCCTGACCAAGTAGATGAATTTGATTTTAATGATTATTACTCATCTCAGGGAGTACATTTTGTCTTTGACCAATTTCCGGCGAATTTGTTGGGAACTTATACATGGAGCCCCGGTTGTAGTGGAAATAATCCATGGAATAGTGTAGATGGTAATGTTTATTTTGTTGAAGGTCAAACAATACCTGCCTCTGTTGACATAACACTTATAAATATGAAATTTCATTTCCCGGGTTCTAGTAACTTGATTCTTGAGCATGGCGATATAAATAATAATGGTGCATATTTAGAGCTTGATAATAGTGTTCTTACATCTGGTAATAAATGTGGAGTTGAATCTTTATGGGGGGGTGTAGTCCTTAATGGTAATCATACTGAACAAAATGAAATACTTACAAATAATCAACAACCGGTAATAAAACTAATTAATCAATCTATGATTGAGAATGCAAATATTGGAATTCATGCAAAAGCAGGTGGGATAATAAATTCCTCATTATCTACTTATTATAACAATGTTAATTCTGTTAGATTTGAGCATTTTCAGAATACAGCTATTAATGGAACTGTCAATGTAGGAAACATTAGTTTATTCAATAAAGATGATTTTTATGTTGATGATTATATGATTGGCTATACGCCAACAACACTAAATAATTTCGAGGCTCATGTTAAACTATACGAGGTGGATGGTATTGCATTTAAACAATGTACATTTGATAATCAACAGAGTAATTTACAATATATTCAAGACAAAAATTTTGGAATCGAAGCAGAAAATGCAGGTCTAACTGTTACATGCAATTGCGATATTAGCTTACAACCTAATGAGGCATGTCCTGTCCTATATAAACACCCGAGTGTTTTTCA
Organism: Bacteroidota bacterium; assembly: GCA_024762835.1. Taxonomy (GTDB): domain Bacteria; phylum Bacteroidota; class Bacteroidia; order Bacteroidales; family M50B96; genus JANTGP01. The sequence goes on along the minus strand of JANTGP010000060.1, from coordinate 13,454 downwards.
AAATCTCAGCCAAGGGATAAAAATACTTGACGGGCACAAATTTGTTAAAATTAATGAATCAAGCTTTAAGGAAAACTTTGTCGGTATCAATATTAAGGAAACAAAAGATGTAATAATAATACGCAATGATTTTTTAGTTGGTGGATCACTTATTTCAAATCTTCCTGTCAGTCAAAATATTGGATTACACTCTAAAAAAAGTACAGGCTATAAAATCGAAGAGAATAAATTCAATCTTTCTCCAAATTATTTACCTGCATTCAATCATTTTGGAATAATTATGAAAGAATCGGGAGATTCTTATAACGAGATTTACAAAAATGATATATATGACCTCTGGTGCGGAATAAATGCAGTAGGTAATAATCGTGAAATTGCTATGTCATTTATTGGTTTACAAATCTTATGTAATAGATTTATTGATTTAGATGATTTTGATATAAAGGTTAATCCATTTGGTTCTAATAATCCAGGTATAGCTACTTATCAAGGAATGATATTTAATGAAGCTAGTGCAGGAAATGAATTTACACAGAACATAGGATCTCCTTATGGTAACTATTATAATAATACCTTTAATCCTATTATATATTATTATGATCCATCAGACCCAATATACTTCCCAAGCAATTATTCACCAATTTATGTTAATCCACAACAATCTACAGCAAATACTTGCCCATCTCAAATAATAGATTATCCATTAACACAAAGTCAGCTATCTACAAAGATAACTTCTTTTTATTCTGCTCGTACTGAATATTATAATTTACTATATAACTATAACCAACTTATGGACGGTGGAAATACACCATTATTGTTAGTTGAAATACAAAATAGTTGGCAACAGCAAGCATGGGATTTAAGAAATGACTTGATTTCAATATCACCATTCGTTTCTGAAGATCCTTTAAGTGAAGCTGCTTTCTCGGGAATACTTCCTGATGCATTGCTTTTAGAAGTTTGTTTGGCAAATCCCGATGCCACAAAAAATGATAGGTTTATTGAAGAATTGGAATATAATATTCCGAATCCATTACCTACATACATGATTGATATGATAAGAAACTCATGGAGTGGTGTTACTACTCGTACATTGCTTGAGCGGAATATCGCAACAAAAAATAGCGAAATGAATCGGTTATTTAATTGTGTTTTAAAAGACATCAAAAGCCGCGATGAATATTCGAATAATGAACTTATTCAATGGTATCATGAAAGAAATAATATCGGGGATTATTACTCAATAGCTGATATATATATTGAAAATGATTATTACGATTCTGCCATGTATGTCGTAAATGACATTCTACTAGAATACAATTTAGACGATTCACAACAAATAGAATATGACAACTACCTGGATTATATTAATTTTAGATTAAATCTTTATAACGATGGTAAAACCATCTTTGAGATAGATAGTATTGATATAATCGAACTAACAAATATTGCAGATGTTTATCAGGGAATAGCTTCACAAAATGCAAGTAATATTCTTTGTGTAAGTGCCGGCATTTGTGAACCATGCTTCGGTATTATCGACACAACTCAAAACAAATCTTATGTTGCACCTTATGTGCCGGGTAATATTCCTCAATATATGAAAGTTAATATTAGCCCTAATCCTGCAAATAATTTTACTATTTTAGAATGGGAACTTCCTAAAATAGAACAAGCTACAAGTTTAAACATATTTAATTCAAAAGGGCAAGTCATTGATAGCTACAAAATTGAAAATAATATTGGTGCTTTAAATATAGTAACAAATAAATTTGCAGATGGAATATATTATTACGAAATTACGACAGGTAAAGTCACTCTTTCTAATGGAAAATTTGTAGTAACTCACTAAATAAGCTAAAAATATGAATTTAATTAATAAAACTCTGTTATTTGTTTTACTTGGTGTATTATCGATAGAAGCTATAAAAGCACAAGATTTTGAATTAGACACAACATTTAATGCAATCTATAATTTTTATAGTTCTAGTGGCACATATAATCCAGTTGTATATAATCTTTTAGAGTCTGCTAATAATGAATTATATGTTAGTGGTGAATGTTATGAATTCATGGATGTATTTGACAGAACATTATTGCGATTTGATTCTTTGGGCAACTTTGATACTTCTTTTCACCCTAATGGATATTTTGATGGATTTACAAATTCTTTATTTGCTTTAAAGTTTCAGGATAATTTTATTTGTAGTGTAGGATGTGAATTGGCTTTTACAAATTTTTTTAAATATGATACATCAGGTAATATTATTAATAACTCATGGACGCAGAATTTTCATAATGCTTTTCAAACTTCAGATGATGTAGTAGATGGATATTTATATGAAAACGGAAAAATTATATTTGTTGGTGATTTCTGCTTAGACACTTCATATTATAATATTGTTCGTATTAATGCAAACGGTTCGCCTGACACATCACTTATGGTGTATTCATGTATGGGTACTATTTGGAAAATTGAGCCTTATGGCAATGATAAATTGTTGGTGTATGGATATTGGACATCTTGGTTAGGTGACTCCACCGTAGAATTTGGTTTACGAAGAATTAATCTTCCTTCATGTACAATTGATGCCGGTTTTCAGAATGTTATTGAAGTTCTTGCGGATTCAGGATTTGGTTCTAGGCTGAATGAAATCCATGTTTTAGAAGATAGAAAGATTATCATAACAGGTAGATTCAAATTGAAAGGTATTGATAAAACTCAAGGTATCGCCAGATTAAATTCCGATGGTAGTCTTGATACAACTTTTAATAATGCCAACAACCTCGCAAGTTTCTACAGTGATTATTCAAGCCAAATTAATACTATCTCTTTATTACATGATAGTACGGGATTTCTTATAGGTGGTTTTTTTGAATCATACCAAGGCTATGATAGGCATAGTTTAGTAAAAACGGATTTGAACGGTTTTATTGACCCACTTTCCCTAAATGGTCTCGGAGTAGATACGATTTCAGATTATACAGGATCTGGGCCTATGGATTATTCTCGGGGTGTAACTCAAATACTTCCCACAAAAAACGGGAAATATTATATTGCGGGGCAAATAGATGGCTTTAATGGGGTAAGCACCCAACCTGTTTTTAGGATACAAACTGCACCATACAACAGCAAGGAGATTATTAAAAAGAAAAAGATTAATCTTTACCCAAACCCTGCAAGCAATACCATACAACTTGATATTAATAATGGGGCAAACTTGCAAAGCAATATTGAGATATATAATCAGACAGGTAAGCTAGTTATGCAAATTCCAAATGTCATGCATAAAATGCAATCAGACAGCTACCGGATAGATATAAGTAAGTTGACTAGTGGCATGTATTATCTTATACTAATAAATAAGGAAGGTGTGGGTGTTGGGAAGTTTGTGGTAATGCGGTAATCTCAAAATTATTATTCGGGCTGTCCCCCTTTGCTTATTCCGTACAGAATTAGCTACCATCAGCGTGGCTTAAAGCCATGCTGATGGGCAAAGCCCAAAGAGGAAAGTGGGTTTTGAAAAAAACATTCAAGCTATTTCAGGAGTGCACATATATAATGAGATAACACACCTTATTCAGTTGCGTGTATTCGAAATAAACAGACTGTTAATAATTCTTGAAAACTATAATAAGAGAATAATAAAATGGCAATTATAAAATAAGTAATTTTGAGCTAGCAAAAAAAAACATTTCATGAAAAACAGAAGTTTAGTATCGATTGAGGATTATACGAAAGACGAAATCCTTCAAATTCTTGACAGAGCAGCAGAATTTGAGAAAAAGCCAATTCAAACTATTCTAAATGGTTATGTGATTGCATCATTATTTTTTGAACCTTCAACCAGGACACGCTTAAGCTTTGAGAGTGCTGTTAATAAACTTGGCGGCAGGATAATCGGTTTTTCCGATTCGGGATCATCAAGTGTAAAAAAGGGAGAGTCATTAAACGACACGATTCTTACAGTTGCCAACTACTCTGACTTAATTGTCATGCGTCATCCAATAGAAGGGGCTGCAAAACTTGCCAGCGAAGTTTCACCAGTACCTGTCGTTAATGCCGGCGACGGTGCAAATCAACATCCAACACAAACTTTGCTTGATATGTATTCAATATTGAAGACTCAGGGCACACTTGAGAATTTGAATATTTTTCTGGTTGGTGATTTGAAATACGGACGCACAGTACACTCCTTGCTAATGGCAATGTCTCATTTCAATACCACATTTAATTTTATTTCACCCGAAGAGCTTAAAATGCCGGATGAATATAAACTGTATCTTGACAATCTCGGTTTGAAATATTATGAACATACCGACTTTACAAAGTATATTGCCGAAGCTGACATTGTTTATATGACAAGGGTACAGCGTGAACGTTTCTCCGACCCAATGGAATATGAGAAAGTTAAGAATGTTTATGTTCTGCGTAACAGTATGTTGGAAAACACTAAGAGCAATATGAAAGTTCTGCATCCATTACCAAGAGTAAACGAAATACATCAGGATGTTGACACAAATGAAAAAGCCTATTACTTCCAGCAGGCCTTAAATGGAGTATATACCCGCCAAGCCATTATCGCTACAATCCTGGGGTTATAATCTTGTGTTAGTTAATAAAGTTTGAATGTAATTATTGAAAACAAAAAAAAATGGAACAATCAAAAGAACTAAAAGTAAGTGCAATTAAAGACGGAACCGTAATTGACCATATACCTGCCAATAACCTATTTAGAGTAATATCAATTCTTGGATTGGACAAAATTGATAATCATCTCACCTTTGGGAATAATCTCGACAGTAAAAAGCTTGGACACAAAGCAATTATTAAAATATCGGATAAGTTTTTTGAAGATACGGAGATAAATAAGATTGCACTTGTAGCCCCTCAAGCTAAGCTTAATATTATTAAGGATTATAAAGTTATTGAGAAAAAAGTAGTTAATGTACCAACAGAAATTATTGGTATTGCAAAATGTGTTAATCCTAAATGCATAACCAATAATGAGAATGTTACAACTAAGTTTAAGGTGCTTGACGGTAATGATGTAACTTTAAAATGCCTCTATTGCGAAAAGATTACTGATAAAGATAATCTAGTAATAATTAAGTAGCATACTTATACTCTCAAAAACTATCAGTATTATTTTGCAAAGAAAAAGATCCGTAGGTTTTATATTGTTGTTATCTCTACAACTATTTATTTTCAGTAGATGTACTGTTATTAAAGCTGTAAAATACCTTTATAGCGAAGATGTTGAAATAAGTGAGGAGCAATTTGAGAATAAAACAGTTGCCTTTATTGGCTTACACCACTTTGGGAAAACTGTTTTTTACGACAGGTTAAAATCAAATATTCAGGCATTTAAAAGTAAAGGTTATACAGTTTATTACGAACAAGTTAAACTACCTCTTAACCTAGACGACTCTTTGAATGATATTAACTTACGAAAGATTCGTAAATTAGCTGGTGTTTTACCAACTCGTAAGACTTATAAATCCTTGGAAATTTACTTCCCCGGATTTATCCCACAACCCTATTACGATTCCCTTGGTGTTGATAGTCTGGACATTAATGCAGACCTAAGTTCTTACGAATTAATCTCAAAGTATGAAGATTTATATGGCGAAATATCATTAAATGAAGACGACTTGAATATACCTCTTGACAGTACTTTTATGTCTCACGGTTTAAGGCATAAAATGTCAGTTATATTAGACTATCGTAATGAAGAATTGGCTAAATCTGTTTTTCTCTCTGATAAAAATAAGATATTGGTTATATATGGCGAGGAGCATAGAGATGGTTTTTATGAAGATCTGAGAAAGCTTTATTTTCCTACTCTAGAATAACTAAAATAAATCCTTTGCTCCTTCTATAAGCACCATCATCTCAGCAGCTTGCTCAAAAGAGAATTCGCCAACTGAATTCTTAAACTCGTAAGCTTGCAAAGAAAAATCTCCCAATGAGAATTCAGCTGTAATTATATCATTTGAATAGATATACTTATCATCTAATTTTAGCAGACTACTCTCCTCACCCGAATATTTTGCATGTAGCTTTTTATTATTATTCTCATTCTTTGAGATAAAATATCCGTTTAAAGCCTTTTCATAGCTTAGTTGATTTAAATAAAACTTTGGTTTGTCAATATAAGGTGCACTATTGCTTGGGCAAAAGCTGTTACAATTACCACATTCATTACAAAAATCGTCAATATGAAGAATTTGATGAACCTGCTTAATTTCAAAAATCTTGTCTTTAACCAATTTAGATCTGCCCTCGTTGATAATAATTTTATCAAGATTAATTTTAATTTTTGGTGTGTCGTATGAATAGTTTGCAAAGTTAGGGCAAACGCTTACACACACATCGCAAAGCTCATCACAATGAAGGCATCTGTTAGCCTCATTAACAATATCACTCTCGCTATAATCAAGAATATCAGGTGTAAAAGATAAAGTTTCTGAATGCTTTTCAATAATAGGACTATTAATCTTACGAGCCTTTTTTATTCTCAACTCGCGGGCACTATGCGACTTAACAGCTTTTTCATCTTGCTTTCCATTAGCTTTTAGATACCTTAAAATATCACTTGCAGCTTGTCGTCCGTCTGCAATTGCATTTATAGCCGTTGAAGCACCTCGCTTCGCATCTCCACCAATAAAAATAATTTCATTCTCAAAATAGCTCTCATCAGTAATAAACGATAAATCAGGTTCTTGCCCGATAGCAGGAATAATTGTATCAAAAGTCAGGTCGAAATTCGAATCTTTAATTTCTTTAACAGATAATCTACCTGATTTATCTTTTTCAGATAATTCCATTCTAACACATTCAAGAATCAGCTTATTAACTGATTTCGTAATCTTCAAAGGACTTGCAAGTTCAATAAAATTCATACCTTCCTCTAAAGCAGCTTTTATTTCACCAATATCAGCCGGCATTTCTTTAATAGTTCTACGATAAAGCAATGTAACTTTTCCTGATTTACCAATCAAACGCAGTGCGGTTCTTACTGCATCAATGGCCGTATTTCCACCACCTATCACCGCAATATCATCGCCTGTTTTAATCTTATCACCTGCTTTAACAGATTGTAAAAACTGTAGTACATCAATTACTGATTCATTATTAATTCCCTGAATATTAAGCCTCTTGGGTCTTGGTGCTCCGCTACCTACAAATATTGCCTCGTAAGTATCAAGCAAATTAGCAAACTCTGTTTTGTCAATATTATGATTGTAATGAATCTGAACACCTGCTTTCTTCAATCTTTCCATATCCGAGATTATGGCATTCTCTGCCAATCGGAATTCCGGGATAGCTGTATCAACCATGCCACCTGGTTTTGACCCAGACTCGTAAACATAGGTTTTTATACCATCTAAAGCAAGATAATATGCACATGACAAGCCGGCAGGACCTGCACCAATTATTGCAACTTTAGCTCTTACTTCTTTTTGATGTATTGATACAGGTAACTCCTCTTTTCCTTGCTCTTTCTCAGCAATATATCTTTTTACTTCCCGAATATGCAAAGACTGCTCGTAATTCATTCGCGTGCATTTGTTTTGGCACAAATGGTCACATACATTTCCGGTAATAGCCGGAAAGGGATTCTTCTTTAAGATAACATCAATTGCATTCTTAAATTGGGATTTACCGGCAAAATACATATACTCAGGCACATCCTGATGAGTAGCACATTCGCTAACACAAGGTGCATGAATACAATCAAAAAAGCCAAGCTCCCTATCCGATTTAATACTTTTCTCTATCCATGAATATTCATTTTTACCGGATTCTGATAACAGCTCTGAATGATACCTTTTCAGATTTATTGCTGATGCTTCATGCAAATCATGGTTTTCTGCTCTTTTACAAATAAATTCATTAATATTATGAGCCTTAACAGAGTTCATTTCATCGTTTAATATGTCAAGATACTGCTGCAATTTGCCATATCCACCTGGCTTCAAAATATCCGAACAAACAGTAACCGTACTTAAACCGGCAGCTACGACCTTATGAAAATTAAAGGCGTCGACGCCTGCCGAGAAAGAAATAAGCATATCATATCCAAACTTATCCCTTAACTTTTCAACCAGACTAATGGCAATAGGATGAAGCGTATAGCCACTCATATAAACCGGATTGTCTTTTAACTTGTCCGAGTTATTCACTACCTCAAGTGTATTGCATACTTTCAGTCCGAATATTAGGTTCTCCTTATTTGCTGTCGCCTGCAGTGAACTGATAATATCTACTGCTTGTTCCCATTTTAAATCATGTTCAAACGACTCATCAGGAACATGAATATCTTTAGCCAGCTTTTCATTTAATATCTCGCGTAATTTATTTGCACCCAACAAGGTTGGATTAAGTTTTATTAATGTATTTAGTCCTCTGCTTTTTAAGAGATATTCTGCTATCTGCTGAATCTCTTCAGACGGACAACCGTGCATTGTAGATAGAGTTACCGAATTAGCAATTTTTGTTGGAATATCAATCTCATCTATCTCCGGATAAAAAACGCGAAGTTTTTCTTTATATGAATTTAACTCAAACGAACAGTCTTCAATCTTATCAAGAAACCATTGCATTTTAGGACTTGTGATTCCGGCATAGTCATAACCAACACTTATGTTAAAAATTACACAGGGTGATGTAGAACGATTTAGTTTATAATTGAAAAGATGTATTAAGACCCAAGCTTTTAAATACTCTTCAAAACTCTCTTCAATCTTGAGCTCCTGTGACCATTCACAGTTGTAGCCAACATCTTGCATATCAATACAAGGCTTTGATATTTCCAAATCGTCAAGCACCTGTACTGTTTTAAGCTCAATATATCTTGCTCCACAGAGCCATGCACCTATTATATTTTGAGCCATTTGTGTATGAGGACCGGCAGCAAGACCTAATTGGGTTTCAAGGTAATTACCAAACAATTGTGAAGAAAATTTATCCTTTTCTGTTTTATAAAATAACTCTTCGGGAATACCAAAGTAAGACTTGTTATCTAGCTGAGTATTACATATATTATATAATCTTTCAATTGAAATAGTTGAGAACTTATCTGACATAATAATAACTGTTGTTTATTGATAATACAATAATACGATAAATTGCGGTATTATAATAATTCTGAAAATGTAATACTTTTCCACTTATTGCCTGTTATATCTGAACAATTTGTACTTTTACAATCATTATGAAAATATCAGTAATTATATTAGCTGCCGGTTATTCAAGGCGAATGGGTGTTCATAAAGCATTATTAGCCTGGAATAAATCAATAAATTTTCTTGATAGAATAATTGAGGTGTTTCAACTTATTAATCCCGATAAAATAATAGTTGTAATTAGTAGGCAATTGTCTGAGTGTAAAGATATAAAAGAGAAAGAATATTCCGGCAATGTTCGATTTGTAATAAATGACAATATAGAAAAAGGTCGATTATTTTCTCTGCAAAGAGGTTTACAAAATATTGATAAAGATAGTGCTTGTTTTATGCATAATATTGACAATCCTTTTATTGACGAACAGCTTATTAAATCTATGATATCCTGCTATAATGAGGACAAATCAGTTGTTCCTGAATACAATTCTAAAGGCGGGCACCCTGTTTTAATAGGGAATAATGTAATAAAGAAGATGCTCAAACATAGAAACTACAGCGACAGATTGGATTTATTATTAAAAAAATTCGGAATTGTAAAAATAGAAGTTAAATCTTCCGGTTGTTTAATAAATATCAACACAGAACAGGAATACAATAAGTATTTTAAATAGATAATATCAAGAAATAATATTCTCAGAAAGTAAATATTACAATTTCAACTTTTCAATCAGACGTTGTTTTTGATCTTCGTCTAACTTTACTTCGTTATTATTATAAGTAATAATATCAGATATTTTATCATTTATAACATGACTCTCATGCTTATACAGTCTGCAAAATTTACAGCTTAACAAATGCATTTTAAGATTGAATTTTTCACGGTGTGTTAATTCCGTATATTGTTCTTTGTCGATAAGATAACTTGCCTGCTCACATGTTATCATCATCTTCATCATCAAATGCTTTATTCTATTTCCAAATGTTTTTTTCATTACTAATTATTAAACCATAGTTTTTCTACACATTGACGTATTTGTAATCTTGATCTATGTAAAATAACCCAAATATTTGATTCGCTAATATCCAGATCATCGCAAATCTCGCTATTCGGTGCTTCTTCAATATGTTTTAAAGAAAAAACGGATTTCCATTTATCCGGTAAAGCTGATATGCATTTTTTTATTATCTCAATAAATTCTTCGTCATCGCTTAAAGTGCTGTCTGATATATCCCAGTCATGAGGTTCGCTTTCTTCTTTCCATCTACCATACATAAATTTATCACGAATAAAGGGACTATCAGCATCAGACAATTGCTCTTTACTTCTAGCTTTTTTTCGATAATAATCAACAATCTTTCGTTTAAGTATGGAAACAAGCCATGTTCTTTCAGTACTTTGTCCTTGAAATTTATCGATGCTTTTAAAAGCCGCAAGAAATGTTTCTTGAATTAAATCTTCCGCTTGTTCTTTGGAAAACATACGACTAAGTGCATAATTGTATAAAAAATCACCATAGTCGTTTATCCATTTCTCGGGATTTAATATTTTTATTTCTTCTTCTTGCATTACAGCTAATTAGAATACAAATCTATACATAGAAAATTACTTTAGCAATGATATTTCATTTATTTATAAATATCATTGCTAAAATAGGAATACTTAAAGAGCATTTAAGCAATCTTATTTCTGTAATTTTTTATAATATTATCGATACTAAATTTTCCGGGACCATAAACAAACAATGTAAACAGCATTATCAGATAATAAAAAGGTATCTCAAAACCATTACTTCCGGCTTCAAAACCATTTCCTAAATGTACGGTAAATATTGCAACAAGCATGGTTACCATTAATGGAATTGAAATAAGTCGCGTACCAAGTCCAAGTATCAATAGAAACACTCCGGATATTTCCGTTATTCCGGCTAAATAAGCATTTAAGTAAGGGAATGGATAATCCATTGAAGCAAACCAATCGCCAATAGCATGTATATCATTCCATTTCATTGTTGCCGGCCCATAAAAGCCGTAAGCCAGAGTTAATCGTAATAATAATAATGGTAAACTCTTTATTTTCTCTACATTCTGCGTCACAATTTTGCATACGCCTACTAATTTACATTTCATTTCTGTAATTTATTATGATTCTAATCGAATCAGTTAATATTTATTTTATTGGATTCCTTTTTTGTGTTACGACTTAAAACCAAGGAATAAATTATTTTCTAGTAATTTTGTGAAAAACTGTGTGCTTTTTTGCTTCAATTCTTCCGGTATTTCTTGTTGTATTTCTTCTTCAATAATATGAAGTGCATCTTTAATTGCCAATTCATCAACAGTAATTTTCTCAAATAATAGAGCATCTAAAAAAGAAAGAGATACAAACTCTGCATCTTTTGTTTCGCTATGTCGATAACTTACTATAAAGCTTTTTACCTTTTCAATCTTTGGCCTTTCTATATCAATCTTATGTACAGGATAATCATATACCTGTAAACTGTGCTCGGGATTAACAACTAAAATATCGGTTTCAATATTACCGGAACCAACAAAAGCAGGATGCTCAATATCTTTCATATTAAAGATCTCCATCTCCATCCATTCAAAATTTAGCAGGTCATTTAAAAATGGCAATTTCAGGTTCTTAGCATAATCTTCAGATTTGCAATATTCAACAAATTCTTTCGGGAGTTCCCATACAAAATTTGTTTTAGCCTTATGATTAGTAAAGAAACTCTGAAGCATTTCCTCCCATAAGTCATCAGGAATAATACTTTTACTTATTGGAAATGCTATATTCATAGCACCGGCAATATTATTAAATATCAATTCACGATATTTTAAGAATCCTTTTTCCTTTGTATTTTTAATCCCTATCCGATCACCTGATCTTACAAAACTGCCAATTGCATTCTGTAATTCTTCTGCTGTGTAATATTTCTTATCTGAGTTATTCATAGCCAGTTTTTTTTGCAGATTTTTTTTAAAGATTCCATTTCTATTTGTAAGTCAGATATATCATCAAAGTTAAAATCGCGTTCGAGCAGTACCGGCACTCCTGAAAGCTTTGAAGTAGTATAATCAAAAAGCTTATATACTTCATCAATAATAGACTCACCATGAGTGTCGATTATTAAATCATCAGACACTTTCTTATGTCCGGCCATGTGTATATAACTAACACTTTCCATGGGCATTTTGTCAATAAAGCCGTAAGCATCGTAATTATGATTGAAAGAGTTGACATAAACATTATTAACATCCAACAAGAGTTTGCAACCAGCTTTTTCTACAATTTCAGTAACAAACTCTGCTTCACTCATTTCCGGCTCTAAGCTTGTGTAATATGAAACATTTTCGATAACCAACTGACGCTGAATAATATCTTGCACTTGTTTAATTCTATCGGCAACATGATCAATACTTTCTTGCTTAAATGGGATAGGTAATAAATCGTATAAATGAGCATTTTGCGTTTTGGCAAATGATAAATGCTCTGAGTATATTTGAATATTAAACTCATCCATAAAGAGCTTAACTTTCTTTACAAACTCGATATCTAAATCTTCATAACTTCCAACAGACAAAGAAAGACCATGAGCCGTAATTTGATATTTATCAGCAAGTTGATTTAGCACCTGCTTCCAATAACCTCCCATATCCACCCAGTTCTCCGGCGCTAGCTCTACAAAGTCAGGTCTGATGTTTTCGTTATGAAAAAACTCATCAGCTATTTCCTTTCTAAAGCCCAATCCTATTTCTACTTTATTTGCCATTTTGTTAGAATTTAAAAAAAATACCGGCCTAGATTATTTCCCGAACCGGTATTCTGTATTTATTCAATTTATTTTAATTAGAACCACATTTTCCTTCGCCACATTTTGCTTCGTTGGTTTTTGCTTTTTTTTCTGCGTTGGTACTTTTCTTAGTAGTATCTTTTTTCTCATTTCCACCACACTTACCTTCTCCACACTTAGCCTCATTGGTTTTAGATTTCTTTACAGCTTTTTTATCTTTTGCTCCGCATTTTCCTTCGCCGCATTTTGCTTCGTTGGTTTTTGCTTTTTTTGCCGTTTTTGTTTCTTTTGATTCATTACCACCGCATTTTCCTTCACCACATTTTCCTTCACCGCACTTGTTTTCTAAAAAGCTTGTTGCATTTGTAATGTTTGAGCTCAAAATTGAACTTCTTACATCAGAGCCATTTCCTAAAACTTCTGATTGGCTGTTTAAACTTGCTGCATTTACACAAAGAGCACCTGTTAATAATATGCCCGCTAAGATTCCTGAATTTTTAATTGTCTTTTTCATTTTTATAA
>JANTGP010000059.1 GCA_024762835.1 Bacteroidota bacterium | reverse complement strand
TTCGTAACTCATAACTGTACAAACTTTGGTATGGAGAAAGCTAAATTTCTTGGAGACGGTGTTGTTACAGGCCATGGAACAATTGATGGACGTATCGTTTACGTTTACGCTCAGGACTTCACGGTTTTTGGAGGTTCATTATCTGAATCATTTGCAAAAAAGATTTGTAAAATAATGGACCAGGCAATGAAAGTAGGTGCTCCAATTATTGGAATAAATGATAGTGGTGGTGCAAGAATTCAAGAAGGTGTAAACAGCCTTGCTGGTTATGCCGAGATCTTTCAAAGGAATATATTAGCCTCGGGTGTTGTACCGCAAATTTCTGCAATATTTGGACCATGTGCCGGCGGTGCTGTCTACTCACCTGCCCTTACCGATGTGGTAATTATGAGTGATAAAACAAGTTATATGTTTGTTACCGGACCTAAAGTTACCAAAACTGTAACAGGCGAAAATATTTCTACCGAGGATTTAGGCGGTGCTACCGTACATGCCACAAAATCTGGGGTAGCTCATTTTAGGGCTGACGACGAAGACGAAGGGCTGATGCTTATTAGAAAAACATTGGAGTTTTTACCTCAAAATAATCTCGAAGAACCTATAATAACCCGTTGCACCGACCCAATTGACCGCCTTGATGATGAATTAAATGATATAATTCCTGACAATTCAAATCAGGCATATAATGTAAAAGACATAATATACACAATTGTTGATAATGATGACTTTCTTGAATTTCATCGACATTATGCAAAAAATATAGTTGTTGGTCTGGGAAAGTTTAATGGTCGCCCTGTTGGAATAGTGGCAAATCAACCAAACTATCTGGCAGGTGTTTTAGACATAAATGCTTCGATAAAGGCTGCCCGTTTTGTTCGTATGTGTGATGCCTTTAATGTTCCAATAGTAACTTTAGTTGATGTGCCGGGATTTTTGCCCGGAAGCACACAAGAATATGGCGGAATTATTACTCATGGTGCAAAATTACTCTTTGCCTATGGCGAAGCAACTGTCCCGAAGATAACTATTACCTTACGTAAATCATATGGAGGAGCACATGATGTAATGAGCTCTAAACAGTTAAGAGGTGATTATAACTACGCATGGCCAAGTGCTGAAATAGCTGTAATGGGAGCTAAAGGAGCTATTGAGATACTTGAAGGGAGGAGTATTAATGCTATTGAAAATGAAGATGAAAAGCTTGAATATACAACAAAGAAAGAGGATGAATACACTTCGAATTTTGCTAATCCTTACAAAGCAGCAAAGTATGGCTATATTGATGATGTGATTGAACCTCGCAATACAAGATTCAGAATAATTAGAGCATTACAAACTCTTTCGACAAAAAAGGATTCAAATCCACCTAAGAAACATTCAAACATGCCTTTATAGTTAAATTTATATGATATGAATAATTTACAATTTACAATACTTGATATTTCGGGAATAAATATGGAAAACATAACAATTGCCTTAGTTGGTTACATGATTGTTTTCTCGGCTCTGGCACTTTTATATTTCGTTTTTAATAATTTACCTCGATTAATCCATTTCCAAACAAGGCTAAAACTTATTAAAATAGGAAAACATGAATGTGCCGAAAAAGAAGATCTAAGTATCTCCGGCCCGGTTACCGCAGCAATTGCTATTTCAATACATAAATATTTTTATGAGTTTCATGACGAAGAGGAAACAGTAATAACCATCAAAAGAGTTGCAAGGGTGTACTCGCCATGGAGTTCTAAGATTTATGGCATGAGATGGCCTTTGAAGTAATTATTACAATATTAATGTTTAAAGACATATAAAATAATAAAATGAAAACATATAAATTAACAATACGTGGACAGCTTTATGAAGTTGAGATAAGCGAAGGCGAGGATAATATTTTAGGGGTTGAAGTAAACGGCACACATTACGATGTTGAAATTGAAAAGGAGTTGATAAAGCCTAAAACCCCAAAACTAATTAGGTCTCAAGTGCCTAATCCTACAAGAAAAGAAAGTAAAATAACAAAAGATATAAGCTCAAATGCCTATCAAGTGCTTGCTCCATTGCCCGGAACAATTATTAAAGTGCTTGTAAAAGAAGGAGATAAAGTTAATGTTGGGGATAAGCTTTTAATAATGGAAGCAATGAAGATGGAAAATGATATTCTATCGGAAAAGAGCGGAATTATTACAGGTATCAAGGTTGCCATAAGCGATACTGTATTGCAAAATGATATATTAATTGAGATAAAATAAATATTATCATGAAAAAATTATTAACTGTTTTTGCAATATTATCTATTCTGTCTGTAATTTACTTTAGTTTTATTGCACCAGAGGCCTTGAGTAATAATAAAAACAATAGAGATGAAGTTTCTCAAGTTCAACATAGCGAAACACAACAAAACAGAGCTATTAAAGGCTTAGAAACTTTTTACAGATTCACAGGTTTCAGGAATCTTACTACAGGCCATGTTCTTATGTTGCTTGTTGGTTTATTTTTTATTTTTCTGGCTATTAAATACGATTACGAACCATTGCTTCTAATCCCGATTGGAATAGGAATATTAATTGGCAATATCCCATTTTTGCAACATGCAAACTTGCAACTGGGCATATATGAAGATGGTAGTGTAATGAGCTATTTATATTTGGGTGTAATTAAAGGTGTCTATCCTCCTCTTATTTTTCTTGGCATTGGAGCAATGACAGATTTCTCTTCATTAATTTCAAACCCTCGTTTAATGCTGCTTGGTGCTGCTGCTCAGGTAGGTATCTTTTTAACCTTTCTAGGTGCTTTATACCTTGGTTTCTCAGCTCCCGAAGCCGGTGCCATAGGAATAATCGGAGGTGCAGACGGACCAACTGCAATCTTCCTATCTTCTAAATTAGCTAACGGAGTAAATATTTTACCAAATGGCGAAACTGTTAAAAACCTGATAGGCCCGATTGCAATTGCAGCATATTCATACATGGCTTTAGTTCCTGTTATTCAACCTCCTATCATGCGACTTTTAACATCTAAAAAAGAGCGACTTATTAAAATGAAGCCACCAAGGGCAGTAACAAAAATTGAGAAACTTGTTTTTCCTATCCTTGGTTTAATACTTACCAGTTTTATTTCGCCAAGCTCATTACCTCTTTTAGGCATGTTGTTTTTTGGCAACCTGTTAAAGGAGTCAGGTGTTACAAAACGATTAGCCGAAACAGCACGTACATCAATGATAGATATTGTAACAATATTACTTGGGATAACTGTTGGTGCATCAACACAAGCAGATGTATTTCTCACAAACGAGTCGATATTAATCTTTGTTTTGGGTGCATTATCTTTTATGATTGCAACAGCAGGCGGTCTCATCTTTGCAAAAGTTATGAATCTTTTTCTAAAAACAGAAGATAAGATTAATCCCTTAGTTGGTGCAGCCGGTGTATCAGCAGTACCAGACAGTGCTAGAGTAGTTCAAAATATGGGGCTAAAAGAAGACCCTACTAATCATTTACTTATGCATGCAGTGGCACCTAATGTTGCAGGTGTAATTGGTTCGGCTGTTGCCGCAGGTATTTTACTAAGCTTTCTGATGTAGTTTAACTAAATTTATTTACTACTTAGAAAATAATTATTGATTAATGCATAATGATTCTTTGATGATTGTCAGGTCGTGAGATATAATAAGAAGCGAATATCTTTTCAATATTGAACAGCTATTAACGAATCCGATACATACCGGATTAGAGTTTTAATATTTTAGGAACATTTCGTAAATCAATATTCTTTATTAGATATTCATCATTATGCAAACAAATAAAGGCTCTGCCAATAAAAAAATCCCTATCCTGAAAACAGAATAGGGATTTAAAAATTATGAAAACAAAGATTTTATTTAATATGATTAAATTTCTGAGTATAAACTTTATCATTTGATATTACAGAAACAACATATGTTCCCTCTGCCAATGAAGCAATATTAATTTTGTTTAATGAATTAGCATCTTTAACACTTAAAACTACTTCGCCAAGTAGGTTATAAATATTAATTGTAGCATGCTCTGCATTATTCACAAATAATTCTTCCTGAGCAGGGTTAGGATAAATACTAACAGGTAAAGCGCCTAAATCATTTATACCATCAGGATTAGCAACAATGTCAACCCAGAAATATTGCTCGTTTTCCTCATATCCATTATCAGCTCTGACAATAATTCTATAACTATCGCCAACAGCATAACCTATTGAACTCAATTCAGGAATCGTAATTGTAACTGTTCCATCACCATTATCAGTATAAGTCATTGGGATATCTGTATCATTAACAACAGCAGTAAAAGAAGCATTAGGGTCATCAACAATAGCAGTATATGTATATGTAGAATCAATTGGATGCTCAACTACAGGAGCAGAAGTGAAATTAGGTGCTGTTACTGCACTTGCAAAGTTCAATCTAATCATAGGTACTTCTGAAATCCAATACCAGGTAGTACCAATTCTAAGATCAGCCTCATACTGGAAAATATGTGGATCGGTATCATCAGATCCTATTCTCAATTCAGCTGTACCCCAATATAGTTCAACACCGGCAATATATGTATACTGTGGATCTAAAATATCATCACCTGCCTGTGCTGTAATAAAAGGAATCTCAACCCATGTTCCAATATCGGATGCTGTTAAAACATATTCCTCAGACTCAACTATTAATACATTATCAGTTCCGTCCCATTGATACAATTTTGCAATAAGAATAGAACCGGGGTCAGATGTATAATACACATATACTGATATTGACTTAACAGTATCACTTGCATATACATAATAATCAACACCTACAAGGTCGCCATCAGCACCATCAACATAATTATCAGGTGTTACTGTACCGGTACGCATAATATCACGTGCATATACATTATTATCAGTAATAGAGAAATCAACAGTATCGCCAAAATTATTCTCAGGAATTTCGTCAACCTCATCTTGGTAACATTCCCAGGTAATAGAATAATCACCGGTACCGGTAGGTTCAAAATCAACAGGCATATCTAAATAAACTGTTGAGTCGGAAACAAGTGATGAAGTATCAGCAGTTTGATTAAATAGTTCTGTTGCTGATGCATCAAAAACTTTAGAATTTAAAGTAACATTGTGCTGCTCGTTAACACCTTTGTTTTTTACATCACCGGCAAGATATAAGGGCATATATTGACTTACCGGAATTTGTGAGTAATATCCAGAATGGCCGAAATCAGTACCAAATGTACCCAAGAATGAATTATATGTTTTCTCTAATTTAATTTCATCCATTGGTGCTGTAATAAGTGCAATATCATCAATTGCCCAGAAATAATGTGAAGCACCTGACTTGTGAAACTTAAGATAAACAGTTGACTGTCCGGCTGCAAGAGCTGTAACATTAATCATTACTACATCAGGATTATCTGAAGGTGCATTAATGGCAACACCATTAATCACACTATAATCAACCCATGTTACATTATCTGTACTAACCGACATGTTTAGGCTTGTAGATGATGAGCTACAGCAATTACGAAAATACTGTTCAAATTTTACCATTACACTTGTTGCAGTATCGCAGTTAATAGGAGCAGTAATGAAATAAGAATCCATATTTGTGGCACCACCACCTGCATTATAAATATCACCGGAAATCATAATATATCCGTTTGAAGCTGTTGTAGCACCAAACACCTGATTATTTCCGCTGTAAGTTCCTGCTTGTCCCGGCACTGCATCGTCAGACCAATACCAAACATAACCCATACTGTTATTGTCAACAACAACCCAATTAGATGGGATTTGTCCTCCGCCAAAATCTTCAGACCAGATTACATCACCCCATGTAGTAGTTGATTTTAATTCATTATACTCAGATGGAGTATAATGCTGGACCTCCGACATTTGACATTTTAATTCAGCTTTAGGTAAATTTTTACCTTGAGAGAATCCGTAAAAAACAAAAGCTATTAAAGCTAAAAATAAAGTAAATTTTTTCATATTCATTTAGTATTTAATTAATTTCATCAAAGATACATATTACATAAGTATTTTTCAATAGTAAATAATTATTTTTTTTTAAAACGCTGTTTTAGTAATTCATTCGTATTAATAATAATTGAAATACTTGAATTATTAGCTGAATTTTTGTAATATTGGCTTATCAAAAAATTATTAATAATTGTTTTCAATTAACTGATTATGCCAAATAATGATAAAGATTGTTTATCGTGTATAAATAGTAGAAAATCAGTATTTTACTCAATCTCAAAAGAAGAGAAAGAAATTCTGAGAGCTAAGCATGTTTGTTTTTTATATAGAAAAGGAGAAATAATCTTTCATCAGGGACAAGAGCCAAAAGGATTGATTTGTCTTGTCAAAGGAAAAGTAAAGGTCTTTAGTAAAGGTATTAACGATAAGGAACAAATAATACGAATGGTTAAACCTATTGGCTTAATAGGGTATAGAGCTGTTTTTGCCCACGAAAAACACAGGGGAACAGCTGTAGTACTTGAGGACTCTACAGTTGTTAGTATCGACAAAGAGAGTTTGTTTAATACTCTTAGAATGAATGGCGAATTAGGATTAAAATTTGCTCAACTAATTTCCAAAGAATTAGGATTTTCAAATCAAAGAACAATTAGTTTAACCCAAAAACATATTAGAGCTAGAATTGCAGAATCACTTTTGTTTTTAAAAGATATCTATGGTTTTGAGAAAGATAACAAAACTTTAAATGTATATCTGACAAGAGAGGAGATTGCCAGTTTATCAAATATGAACACATCTAATGCAATCAGGACATTATCCTCATTCTCAAAAGATAACATAATAAAGATTGAAGGCAGGAAAATAGTCTTAATCGATCTTCTTGAATTAGATATGATAAGTAACTCAGGGCAATAAATCTCTTTCCTTATAAACCTAACAATATTTGTTCGGGTGCCAAGCCATTATATAATAACAACTCGGGTTTCTCAATAAATTCTTTAACTTTAACCAAGAAGCTTACAGAATCTTTCCCATCAATAATACGGTGGTCGTATGACAAAGCCAAATACATCATCGGTCTGATTTGTACTTTACCGTCAATGGCAACAGGACGTTCAACAATATTGTGCATGCCAAGAATTCCTGATTGCGGTGGATTTAATATTGGTGTAGAAAGCAAAGAGCCGAATGTACCGCCATTTGTAACCGTAAATGTTCCTCCTGTTAAATCATCTAATGAAATACGTCCTGCTCTGGCTTTTGTTGCAAGCTCAGATAAGCTTTTTTCTATTTCAGCTAAGCCTAAAATATTTACATCACGAATAACAGGCACCATCAAGCCTTTTGGGGTTTGAACAGCAACTCCTATATCTGTATATGAGGGTGTAATAATTTCGTCAGCATCTAACATGGAGTTAACATTAGGGAATAATTTCAATGACTCCGATACAGCTTTAATAAAGAAAGACATAAAGCCTAATTTTATATCATGCTTATCAATAAATTTCTTTTGATATTTTTTTCTTAACGAAATAACCTCTGTCATATCAACCTCATTAAAGGTTGTTAACATTGCCGTTTCACTTTTTACAGCAACTAATCTTTTGCTCAGTTTTTTTCGTAAGGATGACATTTTCTTTCTTTCGATGTCGCGATTTGAAAGAGGAGAATTTTCATGGAAGGAAGGTGTTCTATTTGCTGTAGAACTATCTTCGATAACACTCTCTACATCTCGCTTTGTAATTCGTTTTAAACCTTTTAGAACATCATCAATTGAGAAATTATTTTCAGCCATTACCTGTTTGGCAAGCGGGCTTATTTTTACTTTATCGTATGACTTATCCGAACTTGCAGTTTTAACGCTTTCCTCAGGCTTTGTTGTAGTTTTATCAGGTTTAGGCTCTATTACTTCAACAGCTTTTGAAGAAACCTCGCCGGCAAAATCCGTGTCAATTAAACATGCAATTGCACCAACAGGAATTGTCTCACCATCGGGAGCTTCAATCTTAATCTTGCCTGCCTCTGTTGCTATTAAGGGCAATGTAGCTTTATCAGATTCAATCTCGGCAATTTCCTGATCTTTCTCAACAATATCACCATCAGAAACCAACCAACTTGCAATTTCAACTTCGCTTATTGATTCTCCAGGGCTAGGTATTTTAATTTCAGCAATCATATTATCTTTTATTTATTATCAAAGCAAAATATTAATCATCAAAAATATATCTATGTTGTTTCTTAATCTCTTCGCGTGACTTTCCAATTACACACTGTAAACCGCAATATTTATTTTGTAATTCACAATCGCATCGACGGAATACTTTATTTATTATCTCGTTTTGACCAATAGTATGTAACTCATGCAAACCAACAGCGGGGCTACCACTGGCTAATCGTGTAACAGGTTCAAGATCAAACTCTCTTAAATTCTTATTAATATATTCCCAAGCCCCCATATTCTCAGGCTCTTCCTGAACCCAAAGAGTTAATAAGGTATTATGATATTTATAAATAATGTTTTTAACTTCCTGTAAAGGAAATGGATGTAACTGTTCTATTCTTACAATTGCAATATCAGTTGCATCGTATTCTTTTTTCTTTTCCAGTAAATCATAATATATTTTACCCGAACAGAATACCAATCGTTTAACATCATTAACAAGCACATTATCATCATCAATAACATTCTGAAAATGTCCGCTTACAAATTCATCTATACCCGACCTGCACTCCGGATGGCGCAAAAGGCTTTTTGGGGAGAAAAGAACCAAAGGGATTCTGAAATCACGTTTAATCTGTCTGCGTAAAAGATGAAATAAATTAGCCGGTGTTGTACAATTTACAACCTGCATATTTGTACCTGCACAAAGAGTTAAGAAGCGTTCCATTCTTGCACTTGAATGTTCAGGTCCCTGCCCTTCGTAACCATGAGGGAGATAAAGAACCAATCCATTCATTAACCCCCATTTATCTTCGGCAGAACTAATATATTGGTCGACAATTACCTGAGCAACATTATAGAAATCACCAAACTGAGCTTCCCAGATTGTCAATCCTTTTGCAACCGAAAGAGAATAACCATACTCAAAACCCAAAACTGCATATTCTGAAAGAGGTGAATTATAAACATCAACATCAGCCTGTTCGCTGCTGATATGCTGCAAGGGGTAATATCTTTTATCTGTATCTTCAATTATCCATGAAGCATGGCGATGAGAAAATGTTCCACGCTCTGAGTCCTGACCACTAAGTCTTACAGGTGTTCCTTCTTTTGCAAGAGAAGCATAAGCCAACTGTTCGGCAATAGCCCAGTCGACGCTATCACTTTCAATCATTTTTTTTCTATCGGTAATAAGCTTTCCTATTTTCTTAAAAAACTTCTTGTCCTCAGGCATATGATTTATTCTTTCGGCAAGCTTTAGCAAATCATCCTTTTTAATGCCTGTATTGCAGATTCTCTTTGTTTTGGCAATATCAGCAAATTTATAGCCTTCCCATTCGTGACTTAAGAATCTTTGAATCTTAACTTTTTCAATTTTCTTTGATTCATTAAGTTTGCTTTCAAGTAAACTATTGAAATCAGCATTTCTTTTTTTAATATCTGCATTTGAACAAATACCCGATTTAATAAGCTTTTCTGCATAAATATCACGAGGGTTAGGATGACGGGCAATCTCTTTATATAATAGAGGTTGAGTAAATCTAGGCTCATCACCTTCGTTATGACCAAACTTACGATAAGCCAAAATGTCAATAAATACATCTCTATGAAACCTCTGTCTATATTCCATTGCCAGATTAGTTACAAATACCAGGGCTTCAGTATCGTCACCATTTACATGAAAAATAGGTGCTTTTATTACCTTGCCAACATCAGTACAATAAGTACTTGACCTTCCTTCGAGATAATTAGTTGTAAAACCAATTTGATTATTAATAACAAAATGGATGGTTCCACCTGTTCGGTATCCAGGCAGTTGTGACATTTGAGCAACCTCATATACAATGCCCTGCGAAGCAATAGCGGCATCTCCATGTATCACAACCGGAATAATTTTATTTAAATCGGAATTATATTTATGCTTAATTTCAGCATGAGTTATTCCTTGAATGATAGAAGAAACCGTTTCTAGATGTGAAGGATTCGGAGCAAGATTCAGGGTTACTTCTTTACCATTTAGTGCTTTAACCGAATTTGAATAACCAAGATGATACTTAACATCACCCAGAGAAATACTATCATCATATTTATCAGCGGTAAACTCTTTAAATATATTCTCGTAAGGCTTGTTCATAATATTGGCAAGCACATTTAAACGTCCTCTATGAGACATACCAATCACAAATTCATCAACACCAAGCTCTGCTCCCTTATCAATCAAGCTGCCAAGAGCAGGAATAATTGATTCGGCACCTTCTAGTGAGAATCGTTTTTGACCGACGAATTTATTATGAATAAACCTTTCAAAACCAACAGCTCTCATCAAATGATCATAGATCCTTTTTTTTGTTGCCTTATCAAAATCAGGTTTATTCTTAACCGGCTCCATCTTTTTCTGCAACCACTTTACCATTATATCTTCTCTGATAAACATATACTCAGCACCAATACTGCTACAGTAAGTTTCTTCAAGATGTTCTTTAATTTTTCGTAATGAAAGTTGACCAAGACCTATTTCATTTCCTGCCTGAAATTCAATATCAAGGTCTTTTCCCGATAAATCATAATTTTCGATGTCAAGTGTTGGAAAATATTTTCGTCGCGAACGAACCGGATTTGTCTTTGTAAATAAATGCCCCCTTTTGCGAAAGGCCAGAATATAGTTTATTACCTTAAATTCTTTATCAACATATTCTGCACCAACAGAGCTATCAGTATCAAAATTTTTTCTTGCAAATTCAAAGCCCTGAAAGAATCTTTGCCAGTCTTTGCCGAGAGATTCAGGGTCAGACAAATATTTTTGATATTGCTCCTCAAGAGAATCTATCTCGACATTTCCAAGAAATGAAAGCCTATCCATATAAATTGTTTTATTTTTGAATTACAGTGCCAAATGTAATCAATTTTCAATACTAATTACAATCGATTTCACTTAACAATGCAAATACTTATAAAGTTCGACAAGATCTGAAAAAAACATGTTTATTTGGGTATTATTCAATTATTTTAACTTTTTCACTTAGTTAAGTGAACATAATGGATAAATTGTATTTTTTACGAATTATCAATAACTATGCGCTTATCAATTATCAATTATTAATTATCAATTACTTAAACCTGTCGGGCTTTCAGCCCTTTGTTTCTCGTTTTGGCATTTTTCACAGGCTTACATTTCATTTCAGCCTGTGCTGTTACAGCTCGTCCTTTCAGGACTTTGATAATGAATTATAAAAAAAACACAGCGATATTTTTGTTACCATCCCAAAGGGATATAACAGTTATAGCAACAGGTTTAACTCGTGTTATAATGTTCCCACACAAACAGGGCTGAAAGCCCGAAATATATTAGCACAAGGTGTAGCGTCGCGAAACCCTTTGTATATGCACACAAAATAATAAAGCTCTGAAAGAGCGACACTTTATTTAATTATCAATTGTGAATTCATATCTCAACAATCCAATTAATTTTAATATCTTTGAAAAAGAAAAATATCAAATACTTATTTACAATTTAACAATAATAATATTATGAAAAGAATAATACTCGCATTTATTTTATTAGTGTCTATTAGCAACTTAAAAGCCCAAAGCAATATTGCAGATGCCAGGACAATGCCTATCGGTAATACTGTAACAGTTTCGGGAATAATAACAAGTGGTAACGAACTCGGAACTATTCGTTATATGCAAGATACAACAGCAGGAATAGCAATATATGATTATGATGTTACATACTTTAACAGAGGCGATAGTGTTACAATTACCGGTATATTAGATGATTACAATAATCTTTTGGAAATAAAGAATCTAACTTTCGATACTGTTCTAACAAGCGGCAACCCCTCGCCTACACCACTTACTTTGACTCCTGCACAGCTTGACGAAACAAATGAAGCTGAACTGGTTGAAATAGATAATGCTATTTTTGATAACGCCGGTACAAATTTTCAAGCAAACAATTCCTACTCTTTTTCTTCTAATGGCGAAAGTAGTACAGTTTATATCAGATCAGGTCATCCTCTTATTGGTGAAGTTATTCCCGGAAATCCTGTTACCTTGGTGGGAATATGCTCTCAGTTTTATGCAAATTATCAACTTTTGCTACGCGACACAAACGACATCATAAATAATAGCTCAATTAATATTATTTCACCTATCACAGTAAGTAATATAAGCACTTCAGGCTTCACATTAAACTGGACAACCGATTCAGCCGGAAACTCAGGTATTTTCTATGGGAATACACCGGAGCTTGAGCTTGGCGAATTATCAGTTGCAGTAAATACTACCGAACATAATCTATCTATCTCGGGAGCATCAGCATCGCAAATATTTTATATTCAAGCATTTTCGGTACGAAATAGCGACACAGCGTTCTCAAATGTATCAACATATATTACAGAATCTTTATCTTCAGGCGATATCAAGGCATATTTTACAAAAGGTGTCAACACATCAGTTTCCACAGGTACCGATGCCATTTTTCTTGACGGACTTGTTGATGACACTTTGATAGCCTATATAAACAGAGCTAAATACTCGATTGATTTTACAATTTATGATTTTAATCCTGCGAATCTTTCGGATATTGCGGAGGCTTTAAATAGTGCCTTCTCGAATGGTATAATGGTAAGAGCAATATATGATTCAACATGGTCTAACGTCGATTTGGCCTCTTTATTAGATATTAATATTCATACTCTGATAGCTCCTGCAACAGAGAACTACGGCATAATGCACAATAAATTTGTTATTATTGATGCTATGTCAAGTGACCCCAATGATGCGATTGTTTGGACAGGCTCAACAAATTTTGAAGATGAGAATATTAATAGCTTTGCAAATAATGTAGTGATAATTCAAGATCAAAGTTTGGCAAAAGCATATTTACTTGAATTTAACGAGATGTGGGGAAGTGAAACACCGGCACCGGATTTTAGCAACTCAAGGTTTGGTCCATATAAAAAAGATAACACCCCGCATGAATTTATTATTGGCGGGGATAGAGTAGAGTGTTATTTCAGTCCAAGCGACGGAACAACCTCACATATTTCACAAGCCATGCAAACGGCCGACGAAGAGTTATTTGTAGAAACCATGCTAATAACCCGCTATGATTTAAAAGACGGAATTATCGAAAAAGCTAATCAGGGTGTTAGTACAAAGATGATTATTAACGATGCATCATACAGCAATTCAAGCATAGTAGATGAGCTTACTGCAGTACTCAACAATAATTTCAAGGAATATAATGAAGATGGAATCCTGCATAATAAAATTATGATTGTTGATCAAGGTAATCCTGCATCAGACCCCTTGGTTTTAACAGGTTCGCATAACTGGAGTAATAGTGCCGAAAACAGAAATGATGAAAATAGTCTGATAATTCACAATCAAGAAATTGCAAATATTTATTATCAGGAATTCTTAAAGAGATTTGAACTAGGAGTCTCATTAAGCTCAGTTGCTGCTCTTACCTCAAACTCAACAAATTGCAAACTATATCCTAATCCGTTCAATAATAATTTTAATATTGAGATTAATCTAAATAAACCAAGCGATTTACTAATATCCGTTTATAATAGTAAAGGGCAACTCGAGAGTAGTGTTTTAACGAATAAGGATAGCGGAAAAAGCATTATCAGCTTTGATAAGCTCAACTTAAAGCCCGGAATATTTTTAATAAAGATTTCAGGTAAAGATATTAACATAAGCAAAAGAATTGTAAAGATTTAGTAAACTATATTCCGGAAAAGGATGTCTCAATTGAAAATATTCAGAGCCTCAGCAGGCTCGGGAAAAACGCATAGAATTACTCAAGAGTATATTCAATTGCTATTTGAGAATCCATATAATTACAGACATATACTGGCAGTAACTTTTACAAATAAAGCAACTGCCGAGATGAAAGGTAGAATACTTAATGAACTAAACAATCTTGCCTTAGGTAAGGATTCGGGTTACCTTAAGTTTTTAAAGCAGCATTTCAGAATCTCTAATAATGAAGTCAGACAACGGGCAAAATCCCAATTAGAGCTTATTTTGCATAATTTTAGCAGTTTCTCAATTGAAACGATTGACAGTTTTTTCCAAAAATGTATTCGTTCATTTTTGCACGAATTAGGAATATACTCATCATCACGCGTTGAACTTGACACAAAAAAGATACTTTCCGAAACCATAGATAATTTGTTTACTGAGCTTGGGCAAAATGAAAGTTTAAGAAAATGGGTGGTTTCTTTCTCTAAAAAAAAGATTGACGATGGTCTTTCATGGAACCCAAAATACAATATTCAACAACTGGGAGATGAATTATTTAAGGAATTCTACAAATATTTTGATGATGATTTTATTGAGAAATTATCAAACAAAAAATTTCTTGAAGAATACAAGAAATCGCTTCAGGATATTATTAATGAATTAAAATCAAGATTAGCTGATATTGGTAGAAAAGCCATAGAATTAATTGAGTCTCACGATTTGGAAATTGCAGATTTCAGTCATAAGACAAGTAGTTTTGCTTCATATTTCCATAAAGTACTTTTAACTTTTGAATACCCAAAAGCCAGACCTCGTAAGGCAATTGACAACCCTGATTCGTGGTACACTAAAACAAGCGATAAAAAAGACAAGATACTTGCATGTTACAATGCCGGATTAAATAATTTACTTAAAGAAGCTGTTTCGTTTTACGATGACAATTATGTTGAATATAATACTGCTGTTAATATTAATAAATATTTGTTTGCACTTGGAATACTCACCGATATATCGAGAAAACTCAAAGAATACACTCAGGAAAAAAATATCTTACTTTTGGCAGACTCAACAAGATTATTGCAACAGATAATCGGTAATAGTGATACACCTTTTATTTATGAGCGAATAGGGAGTTTTTACAAACATTTTATGATAGATGAGTTTCAGGACACATCCGAGATGCAATGGGACAATTTCAAACCACTTGTTTCAAACAGTTTAAGCGAAAATAACACAAGTATAATTGTTGGTGATATTAAACAATCTATCTACAGATGGCGTAATGGAAACTGGAAACTTCTGGCAAATCAAATTGAAAGCGATTTAAGAAATTTCGGAACTCAGATGTACGAATTAAACAACAACTGGCGTAGTCTTCCAAATATCATTTCATTTAATAACAGTTTCTTTAATATTGCTTCAAAAGTTTTACAAAATAATTTATCAGCTCTTATTGATGACTCAAATTTAAGTGATAAATCAGTATATTTTGAAACAATTATTGAAGATGCTTATAGCGATGTAGCACAAGTCTTTCCAAACGAAAGAAAGGAAAAAGAAATAAACGACGGGATGGTTCAAGTTTCATTCTTCGAAGATGATAAGGAAAACAAATGGAAAGATCGTGCAATTGAAAGTTTACCCCTACTTATTGAAAACATACAGGATAAAGGTTACAAAGCCGGTGATATAGCTATTCTTGTTAGAAAAAAAGATGATGGAAAAGATATTGCTGATTTTTTATATAAATATGATAACTCCGAACAAAAAGAAAAAAGATATAACTTCAATGTAATCTCAAATGAATCTCTTTTTTTAAACCGCTCCGAGGCTATATTATTAATTATTAATGTCATTCGTTTTATTTTAAATCCCGAGGAGAAAATCCATAAAGCATCTATTGTAAAATACTACAACTCGTTAAATAAGAATAAAGATATTATTGGTGACTTA
>JANTGP010000058.1 GCA_024762835.1 Bacteroidota bacterium | reverse complement strand
TTTCATGATGTCTGTTGTTGGTATTCAAATCAACAAGCATTACTCACACGGCAAACTATACAGTGTTGCAATCTTTCAAGACGCTGAGAACTGCTGTGGCAATAAGGATAAGAGTGATATGGGAATGATGTGTATGCACCATTGCCCACAGAAAGAAAAAAAAGAGCATTCGTGTAAAAATGAAACTAAGATTTTAAAAATTGATGATGATTTTATTAGTCAGAAAACATCTATTCCTGAGTCAATTAGCATTGATTTATTTATTGTATTAATATTAAATAATACAGAGGATAATTTGAATTCAAAATTGCTAAGTGAATCAATTGATTATCATTTCTCTCCTCCCCCCGAAAAAGATTTGCTGGCCGAGTTTGCTGTTTTCCTTTGTTAGCATTCATTTCTTTACAGATTCGGAGAGGCTGTCATTAGCCTTCTGGTATCCGAACATCTCTTGAAATTTTATAATAATCGCAGTTATTGACAAAATAGAACTGCCGGTTAGATATACGATAAAATGCAACGAGTAATTTCAAGTTTATAATCTTTAAATTGAGACATAATGTTAAACAAAATTATAAAATTCTTTTTAGAAAACAGGCTGGTTACTATCCTTCTCCTCACAGCATTTATTGCCTGGGGGGTAGTAACTTCGCCTTTTGGATGGGATACCGGTATTTTACCCGGCGATCCTGTCCCTGTTGATGCTATCCCCGATATAGGGGAGAATCAGCAAATAGTTTATACCGAATGGACAGGTCGTTCGCCTCAGGATATTGAAGATCAGGTTTCCTATCCATTAACAACAGCTTTGCTGGGAATACCCGGTGTAAAAACTATCAGAAGTAATTCAATATTTGGTGTATCAAGTATCTATATCATTTTCGATGAAGATATCGAGTTCTATTGGTCACGTAGCCGGATATTGGAAAAGCTTAATTCATTACCTGCCGGTACTTTACCCGAAGGTGTTACACCAAGTCTGGGCCCGGATGCAACAGCATTAGGACAGGTTTATTGGTACACCTTGGAAGGTAGAGATAAGGATGGAAAACCTGCCGGAAACTGGGACCCGCAGGAACTACGTTCAATTCAGGATTTTTATGTCAAATATGCTCTTACTTCGGCTAAAGGAGTGTCTGAAGTGGCTTCAATTGGCGGATATATAAAGGAGTACCAAATAGATATTGACCCCAATGCAATGAAAGCTCAGGGTGTTTCTATCGGGCAGATAATTAATGCAGTAAAGAAATCAAATCTTGATGTAGGCGCGAGAACAATAGAATTTAATAAAGCTGAATATTTGATTCGTGCTTTGGGTTATGTAAAATCTTTAGCCGACCTTGAGAAATCTGTAGTTGCCGTAAATAATAATATCCCTATTCGAATAAAAGATGTAGCCAGAGTAAATTTTGGTCCTGCATCCCGTAGGGGAGGATTGGATAAAGGAGGTGCTGATGCAGTTGGAGGAGTGATTGTTGCAAGATATGGTGCAAATCCTTTAGAGGTAATCAATAATGTTAAAACTAAGATTGATGAAATAGCCCAAGGTTTACCGTCAAAGGAATTAGATGACGGCTCAATATCAAAAGTTACGATAATTCCGTTTTATGACCGCTCTGGTTTGATACACGAAACACTGGGTACACTCGAAGAAGCATTATCGCTTGAAATACTCATTAGTATTCTTGTTGTTCTGATTTTGGTTTTTAATCTTCGGGCATCTTTCCTTATTTCAAGTTTGTTGCCGATAGGTGTATTGATGACCTTTATTGCTATGCGTAAATTCGGAGTTGATGCAAATATTGTTGCTTTATCAGGTATTGCAATTGCAATTGGTGTTATGGTTGATGTGGGAGTGGTATTTACAGAAAATATAATCCGGCATACCTCATTACCCGAAAACAAAGGAGCAAAGGGCAAAGAACTGATGAATGTGATTTATAATTCGACAATTGAAGTAGCACCTGCAGTGTTGACTGCAATTGCAACAACAGTAATAAGTTTTATGCCTGTTTTTGCTATGCAGGCTGCCGAAGGAAAATTATTCAGACCATTGGCTTTTACAAAAACTTTTGTGATGCTGGCTGCTCTCGTCGTTGGATTGGTAATTATTCCAACTTTGGCTCACATAATATTCTCGATTAACATAAATGGAAAGAAAATACGAAAATATTTGAATATTGTTCTTGTTGCAGCCGGTATAGCTCTAATCGTTTTTAGTAGTTATTTTATTGGTGTAGTGGTAATTGTGTATGCTGTAAATAATTACTTTTCTTATCTGTGGAATGATGAAAGACAGAAATACGTTAACTATATAAATATAATTATTGTTCTACTTGTAGTGATTAAATATCTGTCGCAGGCATGGATGCCTCTTGGTGCAGCATATAGCGAATTTACAAATACTCTTTTTGTTGCATTTATTCTTGCAATTTTTCTAATTATCCTAAGTTCTATTATTTATTTTTATTCAAATATTTTAACATGGGCATTAGCTAATAAGTGGAAATTCCTTAGTTTGCCAATTCTTGTTGTAATATTCGGAATCACTGCATGGCAAGGATTTGACAAGATGTTTGGTTTTATGCCAAAGTTTATAACCGAAACAGCCATATGGCAATCTGTCGACAAAACCTTACCGGGAATAGGTAAAGAATTTATGCCCTCATTAGACGAAGGTTCTTTTTTACTTATGCCTACAACTATGCCTCATTCGGGTGTTGAAGAAAATATCGAAGTTATTCGTTTACTCGATAAAAAAGTCAACTCTATTCCTGAGGTTGATAATGTAGTTGGAAAATGGGGACGTGTAAATTCGGCTCTTGATCCTGCACCAATCTCAATGTATGAGAATGTTATTAATTACAAGTCGGAATATATTCTGGATGAAAGTGGTCATCGTATACGTTTTAAGCTCGATGATGATGGAGCATTTGTATTGAAAAACGGAGGTGTATATAATCCTGAAGATGGTTTTAAGGTAATAGAAAAAGAAAACTTAATACAAGATGATGATGGTGAGTATTTTCGACAGTGGCGTGATAAGATTAATTCGCCTGACGATATTTGGAATGAAATTGTTGCCAATTCAAATATTCCCGGATTAACCTCTGCACCAAAACTACAACCAATTCAAACAAGGTTGGTGATGTTGCAAACAGGAATGCGTGCCCCAATGGGGATAAAGGTTTTTGGGCCTGATTTGGAAAGTATCGAAAAAGTAGGTTTGCAAATAGAGAGTCTTTTAAAAAATGTTGAAGGAGTATCAAAGATGTCTGTCTTTGCCGACCGCGTAGTAGGTAAACCATATATGGAAATTAATATTAACCGCGATGCAATAGCCCGCTATGGATTAACAATAAAAGATTTTCAGGATTACATTAGTTCAGCAGTAGGAGGAATGCCCTTGTCTTCGACTGTTGAAGGGCGTGAGCGTTATCCTATTCGTGTAAGATATGCCCGTGAATATCGTGATAATCCGGAAGATTTAAAGAAGTTATTAATTTCTACACCTTCAGGTGTGCAAATTCCATTGGGAGAGTTGGCAACAATAGAGTACACCAAAGGAGCACAGCTGATTAAAAGTGAGAATACTTTTCTTGTTGCTTATGTGATATTTGATAAAAGAGCAGGTTTTGCAGAGGTTGATGTTGTAGAGAATGCTCAGACATATCTAAATGAGAAAATAAAAGACGGGAGCTTAGTAATTCCGGCAGGTGTAAATTTTAAATTTACCGGAAACTACGAAAATCAGATAAGAGCCACAAAACGGCTTATGGTTGTAATTCCTATTGCATTGTTGGTTATTTTTCTGATACTGTATTTTCAATTTCGTTCGGTAGTAGGTGCAAGTCTTATTTTTTCAGGAATTATTGTGGCTTTCTCAGGAGGTTTTATAATGTTATGGCTCTATGGGCAAGCTTGGTTTATGAATTTCTCTATTGGCAATGTTCATATGCAAAATCTTTTTCAGATAGATACGATTAATCTTAGTGTTGCTGTATGGGTTGGATTTATTGCTCTTTTTGGAATTGCAACCGACGATGGTGTTTTAATTAGTACATACATAAAACAGCTAATGGACAAGGAAGCACCAAAAACTATTTCCGATGTTCGATCAAAGATATTAGAAGCAGGAAATAAGCGTGTTCGCCCTGCAATTATGACAACTGCAACAACATTAATCGCATTGCTTCCTGTGCTTACATCAACAGGTAAAGGCTCGGATATTATGGTGCCGATGGCTATCCCGATTTTTGGC
The DNA here is from genome assembly GCA_024762835.1 of Bacteroidota bacterium. GTDB lineage: Bacteria > Bacteroidota > Bacteroidia > Bacteroidales > M50B96 > JANTGP01. Next base: position 11,768 of record JANTGP010000058.1, on the reverse strand, counting down.
GGGATGGTAATAGCATTGCTTACAATATTTGTTGTTCCGGTTCTGTACAGTATGTGGCAAGAAAAATTAGTAAAGACAGCTATAAATAGTAGAAAGGAGGACAGAAATGAATATTAGAATAAATATTATTATTGTGTTAATGCTGATAAGCAGTGTTTTATCTGCACAGGATATGTTGAACAAATATCTTGAAACGGCAGCAAAAAACAATCCTGCCTTAAAAGCTAAATTCAATAGTTATAATGCAGCTTTAGAGAAAATACCTCAGGTAGGGGGCTTAACCGATCCACAGCTAAGTTTTGGGTATTTCATAATGCCGGTTGAGACAAAGAACGGACCACAGCAGCTTAAAGTTTCTTTAGCTCAGATGTTTCCTTGGTTTGGAACATTAGACACAAAAGAAGATGTTTTTGTAAGTGCTGCTAAAGCAAAATATGAAGAATTTGAAGAAGCAAAGTCAAGTTTGTTTTTTGATGTAAAATCAAGCTATTACAACTTATATTTCATACGTAAAGGAATTAATATTACACTTGATAACATAAGAATTCTTGAATCATTTAAGCAACTTGCATTAATTAAGATTGAAGCGGGCTCGGCATCAGGTGTCGATGAGCTTAGGGTTGAAATGGAACTTGCAGATTTAGAAAACAGTTTGGCTTTTTTAAGAGATAAGTGGAATATAAATTCTGTAAAATTCAATAATCTACTGAATGTTGATAATAGTATTGAGATAATTATTCCGGACCAATTGTGGACAGTTGATTTAAAATACTCGAGACAGGCTGTGATAGATAGTCTGACTGTTAATAATCATCAACTGAAAAGTCTGGATTTCCTGTTTCAATCATTAGACAGTAATAAGAAATTGGCAAAAAAAAATGGGAAACCAAACATCCTTGTCGGAATTGATTATTCGGCAATCGGGAAATCAGGCATTTCACCCGATGCAGGTAAAGATGCTCTAATGTTAAAAGTTGGGGTCACAATACCACTATATCGTAAAAAATATTCAGCAATGGTAAATGAAGTGGTTTTTAGGCAACAAGCTGTTGGAAATAAAAAACTTGATAAGATAAATGTTTTGGAAACTATCTTCGAGAAAGCTTATAGCCAATACATTGATGCTAACAGAAGGATTGAGTTGTATAAAAAGCAAAGCAGTCTTGCCAAAAGAGCTATTAAGATTCTGGAAAGTGAATATGCTTCAAATGGAAAAAACTTTGAAGAAATCTTAAGAATGGAGAAGAGCATGTTAAAGTTCTCTTTACTACTTGAGAAAGCATATTCTGATAAACAGGCTTCAATAGCTTTCATAAATTATTTAATGGGATATTAACAAAAAAAACATAAACAGATGAAAAATATATTGGATAAAATAAGGAAAAACAACAAGGTACTTGTCGCCACTATTATTCTAGTAATGATATTCGGGCTTGTACTTGGAAGGCTAACGGGAACACCATCCATTGGCGAAAATAAAGAAGAGATACATGATCATGCCAACGAAGCAGTAAATGAAATATGGACATGCTCAATGCATCCTCAAATACAAAAAGACAGCCCGGGAGATTGCCCGATTTGTGGCATGGATTTAATTCCATTACTAACTGCCGATGCGGGTGAAAAAGCAGACCCTAATGAAATTCAGATGACTCAATCAGCAATGAAATTAGCTGAAGTTCAAACATACAAGGTAAGATATGGGGCTCCTGAAAATTCAGTGTATCTGCTTGGTAAAGTAAAAGCTGATGAACGAAATATTGCTACACTAACTGCACGCTTTGGCGGAAGAATAGAAAAGCTGTATGTAAATTATACCGGTCAACAAGTAAGTAAAGGTCAGAAATTGGCTTCAATCTACTCACCGGATCTTATTACTGCACAAAGAGAATTAATAGAGGCAGTAAAATACAAAGAAACTAATCCATCTTTTTACCATGCTACAAGAAACAAACTGAAACTTTGGGACTTAAATGAGGAGCAAATTGATGCAATTGAGAATGATGGTGAACCAAGTGTCTATTTTGATATTCTTTCGCCAATCTCGGGAACTGTTTCAAGGCGTGATGTTGCAATTGGAGACTATGTTAAAGAAGGAATGCCAATTTTTGAAGTCATTGACCTAAGCCGTATATGGATTATGTTTGATGCCTATGAAAGCGATTTACCTTGGATAAAAACAGGCGATAAAATAACATTTACCTTGCAATCATTGCCGGGAAAAACATATACGGGGAGGGTTTCATATATCGACCCATTTTTAAATGCCGACACAAGAGTTGCAAAGATAAGAGTAGAGATACAAAACCGTAAATTGCAATTCAAACCCGAAATGTTTGTAAATGGAATTTTAGAATCGAAAATTGCAGTAAATTCCGAACAATTGCTTATCCCTAAAACCTCAATTTTGTGGACGGGTAAGCGAGCGGTTGTATATGTAAAGGTACCAAACAGAGAAAGCCCGTCATTTATTTACAGGGAAATTGTTCTTGGCCCCGAAGCAGGAAGCTTTTATGTTGTTGACAGTGGGCTGAAGGAAGGCGAAGAGATTGCATCCAACGGAGTATTTAAAATTGATGCATCAGCACAATTGTTTGGGAAACCCAGTATGATGAATCCCGAGGGAGGTCGGCTCTCAACAGGTCATAATCATGGAGAAACGCAAATGAGCGATGAGGAAATGGCAGCAATGGATAAGCCGGAAACTAAGGATGTTACATATTCCGGCAATGTTCCGGAAGAGTTTAAAGATCAACTTGGTGAGGTGATAAGTTCGTATTTAAAAATGAAAGACGGTTTTGTTGCAACAAGTGAAAAGATTGTTGTGGCTGAAGCAAAAAATGTGCTTGCTAAATTGGATAAGGTTGACATGAGCCTTTTAAAAGGTGATGATCACAATGAATGGATGGGCTTGCTAGAGCCAATTAAAAACAACCTGAATGGAATAATCAATATGAAAGGGATTGAAATGAAACGTAGCCATTTTAGCCTTGTCTCAAATAAACTTACCGAGGCAATTGACAAATTTGGTTTCAACTCTTCAACACCTGTATACCTTGAGTTCTGTCCAATGGCTTTTGATGACAAAGGAGCATTTTGGATAAGCAATCAGAAAGAAATAAGAAATCCATATTTTGGAGATATGATGCTTAAATGCGGAGAGGTAAAAAGAGACTTAAAGAAATAATTAATTATATGATTTAGTTGAAATGAAACACAAGAATAAGCATAAAAAATAAAACAATTGTTTAAGTTGAATATCTATGAACAAAATGAAGCAGAAAGAGCGAAGGGCTTTCCCATCACTCTTCCTTGCTTCTAATTTATGCTTATATCTAACCTCGCAAAAAGAATGGGAAATAATTATTGCAACGAAAATAGGTGTTGATAGAAGTTATAATTCATTTTTGATTTATTAAATTTTTCCTGTTTTCTTTGTATTATGGTTAAGCGAAGTTTCTTTTTGAAGAATATGGTTTCAAAGAGTTGTATTAAACTTATTGAACTATATTTTTCGAATATTGAAGGTGTTTCCTTAAATAAGCTTATGCTTGGAAAGGTTGACTTAGAGTTTGATGAATCAATAATCTCAGTGGGGGAAATTATAAGCGGCTTTGAGAGCCTTGGTTTTATAGAGATTGTTAATCCCGATTCAATACTTGTTGAGAAAACAAAACTGGCTGCTATCGAATTAATTTTTATGGCTAATAATACAAACTCGTTAATTAGAAATTCGGATTATATTAGCGAAAGAGTGCAGGAACCATATTCAAAATTGAGTAAATTGTTTTCTGTGGAAACTGGAGTTACATTAGAGAAATACCTTATCATTTTAAAAATTGAAAGGACAAAAGAATTACTTATTGAAGGGGAATTAACTCTTAGCGAAATCTCATACTTGCTTGGTTACAGTAGTGTACAGTACCTAAGTACACAGTTCAAGAAAATATCCGGTTACTCCGTGTCAGAGTTTAAAGAATTAAAAGATTACCTAAGAATACCACTAGAACATTTAGTTTAAAAATATTTTCAGCTACTTAAAGGCTAATCCAATTTTATACAATTATTTCAAAATATTATACATTAGGAATTTCCTTAATGCGTTATTATTGACAACTCATACCGATTTATCGGATTATTTTAAGTTTGACAGGTATCGGGTTTGAAATACAATTGGAATAATATTTAAAAATTAAGGAATATGAAAATACGTAAAAATGTAGCACAAAGTGATTCAGGTTTTATTTTTAATCCCTCAAATGGTGATTCTTATTCGGTGAATGAAACAGGAAAATTAATAATTAATCTTTTACAACAAGAGAAAGATGATGAAGATATTATAAAACAAATTACTGATGAATACAGAATTGATAGAGATTCAGTAGAGAAAGATCTTTATGATTTTAAAAATATGCTTGATGCTTATAAACTTACCGAATAATTATGACTAAGCCAAAATACACATTTGCAGTAACCGGATTAAATGCAATTGACAGTCCGGGTCCGGGACTTGCAGTTATTAAATCACTACGTGAGGCAGAGAGTTTTGATGCTCGAATAATAGGCTTGTCTTATGAAACCATGGAGCCGGGAATTTATATGCACGACTTGGTTGATAAATCATATCAAGTTCCCTATCCTGTAGCAGGCCAAAAAGTGTTGTTTGATCGATTGTGCTATATTAATAGTGTGGAAAATATTGACTTTCTTTTTCCAAACTTTGATGCCGAGCTGTTTAACTTCATTATTCTCAAAGACAAACTTGAAGAGGAACTTGGAATTAAAATGGTTTTACCAACTCAGTCGCAATTTGATGCCAGACATAAAGTAAATTTGTATGAGTATGGCAAAGAGCACAAGGTAAAAGTCCCTTATGCCAAAATGGTTTTTAATTCATACGAAATTCAGGCAATTGTAAATGAAATAGAATTTCCTCTGGTTGTAAAAGGAAAATATTACGATGCTAATATTGCTTATACAACAGATCAAGCAGTGCAATATTTTAATAAGATTGCGGCCAAATGGGGCTTACCTGTGTTAGTTCAGGAGTTTATACATGGTTCTGAGGTTAATGTTTGTGGTGTTGGTGATGGGACAGGAGTTACCATTGGTGCAGTGCCAATGCGTAAACTGTACATTACTGATAAAGGTAAAGCGTGGGCGGGTGTAACTTTAGATAACCCAAAGCTATTAGAGATTACCGCCAATTTGGTTAAAAATACAAAATGGCAGGGCCCTTTTGAATTGGAGTTTATTAAAACAAACGATGATGAATATTATCTTATTGAGATAAATCCCCGATTCCCTGCATGGTGTTATTTAACTGTAGGTGCCGGACAAAACCAGGTTGAAGCCCTTGTAAATATAGGGATGGGAAAAGAAGTAAAACCATTTAAAACTTACGATATTGGAAAAATGTTTATTCGATATTCAAACGATATGATTGTTGACATGAAGAAATTTGAACACATTTCAACACTTGGAGAATTATAGATAAATTTAAGTCAATTTGCAATAATAAAAACGAACAGATAAATCAATTATAATGGAAAAGAAACAATATGAAAGACCACTTATTAAACCACTAAACAACGGTTTAATGAACAAGTTTGGAACACGAACAGAATATACTGCCATAACGAATATTGATGGTAAGAATGTTAAAGAACTTTTAAAAGAATTTGGTTCGCCATTATTCGTAATGTCAGAAAGAAAGATAAGGGATAATATTAGATCTGCTAAGCGAGTTTTTGAAACCAGATATCCTAAGGTTCAATTTGCATGGTCGTATAAAACGAATTACTTAAATGCTGTTTGTAAGGTTTTTCATCAAGAAGGGTCATGGGCAGAAGTAGTTTCAAGATTTGAGTATGAGAAAGCGGTAAATAACGGAGTGCCAACAAATAAAATCATTTTTAATGGTCCCGATAAAACAGATGATGACCTGGTATTGTCTATTAAGAACGATTCTCTTATTCATATTGATCATTTAGATGAACTGTACCGCTTAATTGAGTTGTCGGGTGAGATGCACAAAAAACCAAGGGTTGCAATACGTGTAAATATGGATACCGGAATTTATCCAATGTGGGATAGGTTTGGTTTTAATTACGAAAACGGGCAGGCATGGGATGCAATAAATAAAATTATTGCATCTGACAAACTTAATTTAGTAGGTCTTCATTGCCATATTGGTACATATATGTTGGCAGCAAGTGCCTATGGTATTGCTGCGGCAAAATTAGCAGAGCTGGCTATTTCAATAAAGAAACGTTATAATCAAAATATCTCATATATTGATATGGGTGGCGGATTTGCATCAAAAAACACATTAAAAGGAGCGACTCATTTAGGTGTTGATTCAGTACCTGAAATTTCTGAATTTGCTGAGGCTATTAGCTCTTCGTTGTTAAATGCCGGTTTTGATAATGCCGAATTACCTTACCTGTATCTCGAAACAGGAAGAGCTTTAGTTGATGATGCCGGTTTTTTATTAGGTACGGTAATTTCAAATAAAAGACTATCAGACGGAAGACGTGCAACTATTTTAGATTTTGGGGTAAATATATTATTTACTTCTTTTTGGTACGATCATAAGATATCGCCGGCTCAGGAATTTAGCTTTAATACTGAAGACTGTGTGCTTTATGGTCCTCTATGTATGAATATTGACGTGATAAGAGAAAACGTGTCATTGCCTCCTTTAAATAATGGCGATAATGTAGTTGTTCATTATGTTGGTGCATATAACATTACTCAATCAATGCAATTTATTACCTTGCGCCCTTCAGTTGTAATGATTGATTTAAAAGGCGATGCACATGTAATCAGAGAGAAAGAATCTGTTTCTGATGTAGAAAAGAATGAAAGAATAATAGATCATTTAGAAAAATTCAAATTGTAATTATACAAAATTGATACAGTTAAAAGAAAATATTAAACTACTTTGGGATGGACTGTTGAACAGTTATGCCCAGATATTTTTCTCGAAAAACAAAGTATTTGCTCTGTTTCTTATTATTGTGAGCTTTATTGATTTAGGTGCAGGTTTAAGTGGGATTCTCGCTGTTTTTATCGGACAAATAACAGCTCTTCTTTTTAATTTCAACAGAGATTTGATACAAGATGGAACCTATACTTACAATTCTGCCTTGGTGGGAGTTGCAATAGGGGTCTTTTATGAGTTTAATTTCTCATTTCTGATTTTGCTATTCATTTCATCCCTTTTGGTTTTCTTTTTAACTGTTTGGTTTTTTATTGTTTTTTCAAAAAAAGGATTACCCTTTTTAAGTATCTCATTCTTAATTGCCGTTTGGATAATTATTCTTGGTGCCGATAATTTTTCTGCTCTAACACTTAAACAGAAAGAGGTATTTTTTCTTGCTGAATATTTTCCGGAGATTTTTACTAAAATTACTTCTGCTATTGCAAGCCTTCCTTTTGCAAATGCAATTTATCTCTATTTGCGCTCATTGGGAGCTATACTTTTTCAATATAACGACTTAGCCGGATTAATAATAGCTATTGGCTTGCTAATAAATTCAAGAATTAGTTTTGTGCTTTCAATCTTTGGATTTTTAATAGGGTATCTTTTTTATTATTATTTTGAAGGTGATTTTTCTCAACTTATTTATAGTTATATTGGATTTAATTTTATTCTTACGGCTATTGCTCTTGGAGGTTTCTTTGTTGTTGCTTCACGTCGCTCTTTTGTACTACTATTATTTACAATTCCTATAATTGCACTATTAATAAGTGGCCTGGAACCAATATTTACAAAGTTCTCTCTACCCCTATATTCTCTGCCTTTTAATATTGTTATTTGGCTGTTTTTAGGAACAATGAGTGCCAGAGTTAAAGCAAAAGGATTACAGTTAGTAAGTTATCAACAATTTTCAATTGAAAAGAATCACTATAAGCATTTTAATTTTGTAGAGCGATTTAACTCAGATACTTTTACCCATATTAGCCTGCCATTTATGGGCGAGTGGAATATTTCACAAGCTTATGATGGAGATGAAACTCATAAGACAGACTGGAAACATGCTCTTGACTTTGAGATTTTTGATGATGAAGGGAATAGTTATAAAGAGCCGGGTTATGAATTAACTGACTATTATTGCTACGATTCTCCGGTAATAGCTCCGGCGGATGGCTATGTGGTTAAAATAATTGATGAAATTGAGGATAACAAAATTGGTGAGGTTGATTTAGAAAATAATTGGGGAAACACAATTATTATAAAACATACTGATTTCCTATATTCTAAACTATCGCATTTAAAAAAGAACAGTTTTCAGGTTGAATTAAATGACTATGTTAATAAAGGTGATGTGCTTGCCTACTGTGGCTCTTCCGGCCGTTCGCCCGAACCTCATTTGCATTTTCAAATGCAAACAACACCATTTGTGGGTTCAAAAACAATCTCACATCCAATAAGCTATTATCTTACACAAAACAATGGAAAATACAGCTTTCATTCTTTTGAAATACCAAATAAAAACGATAGGATATCTAATGTTAAAACAAATCAACTCTTAGTTAAAGCTTTTGCGTTTATTCCGGGAAAGACCATGGCCTTTGAAGTTCAATCCGGTGTAAATAAGCAAGAAGTAAAATGGGAAGTTTTGGTTACAGCAAATAATAAGACTTATATTTATTGTTCTGCAACTAAATCAGCTGCCTATTTTGTAAACAATGGCACTACCTTTTATTTTACTGACTTTTATGGTGATAAGAAATCTCTTTTACATCATTTCTATCTTGGAGCTCAAAAGATATTGTTGGCTTATTATCCTGATATTGAAATAAAAGATAAACTACTCATTAATACTATTGTTAATCCATTTCTAAAAGTTATTCATGATTTTACTGCACCTTTCTTCCATTATCTTAAAGCTTATTATAATTTAAGTTTCTTGAATATTGATGATGAACATAATCCGGGTAAAATTGAATTTGAAACACAGTGTTTTGCTAATTTCTTTAACAAAAGAATAATTACAATTGATTATAATTTTATTATTGAGAATAATAGAATTTCTTCATTTAGCATAAATGACACCAAAAAATCAATATTAGTAAAATGCATAGATTGATAATTATTTTGGTTTTAATTCTGCTTAGTTCAGAGGTGTATACACAAGTTGACTTTAAGATGGTTGATAGTACAAGCTATGCTTTGTATCTGCAAAAAGACTGGACAGGATTAATTGAGTTTTCAGAGATAGCATTGGCCGAAAATTTTGATTATTACTATTTGAATATGAGAATAGGAATTGCTTATTATGAAACAAAACAATATGAAAGTTCGATTAATTTCTTTCATAAAGCTCTTTTGCAAGATTCTCAAAGTCAGGTTGCAATTGAGTATCTGTTTTGGTGCAATTACTTGTTGGGCAATTTAAAAGATGCTGACTTTTATTACAAAAAGCTAAGTGCGGAGAGAAAAGAAAATATAGATTATACCCCCTTATCCTACATTGATTTTATTTATATTGAAGGAGGTAATAATTTTCAGAAACAGGGTGGCGATATTGGTGATATTGCATATTATAACATTACTCTTAGTTCCAATTTGTCACATAAACTAGGGTTATACATGGCTTATTATCAGCAAAATCAAGAATCAAAATTTAGCAAGTATACACAACGTAGATTTTTTGCTAATCCCATATTTAAAGTTGGTGGTGGCTATGAACTAGGTTTAGCATTAAACTTCACTGCTTTAAAAAACGATATTCACTATTCAAACAGCTATACTTATTCTGACACTACTGATTATATTGACGATTTGTCTTATACAACTACTTTAGGTATAGGAGAAGAAAAGCAGGAGGGAACACAAAATACTGATGCCTTCTACTCTGAGCTTTCAATAAGTAAAACGATACAAAGGTGGAAGATAAAACCTTTTGTTGGCTTTAGCTATTCAACCGGGATTACCAATTTAATGTTTACAGACGAAGGGCTTGAAAACATAAGATATTATTTTAATGATGTTGAACTTGAGAGTGATACTTTTCCTTATGTAAATGAAGAATTAGCTAATGATACGGCAAAGGATTTTTCGTATGATTTTGGGCTTTATGTAGGTTACAATATTTCAGATAAGCTTGGAATTAGCCTTGAATTGCATAGCGATTCTTTAAGAATTAGCTCTATAATAAATGTGCAATATAAGCTTTCAAATAAATGGAGTTTAACGGCAACTTATCTTAATAAATCCAACTCCGAATTATATTATTATAGCGGTTCTCAGTATATAAATTATCCTGACAAAATGCAGAGATATGGTTTCCTTTCCGATATTAAAATAACTAAAAAGCTAAACATGTACATTGCTTTACAAAATGATATTATTAAGTTATCTGACGAAAATATTAATCGGTCCTTTACCGTTTTAGCGGGAATGAAGTATAAATTTTAAAAATTAAAGAAATGAAAAATCTAATGGTAGTAATAGCAATACTGATTTTGCAAACCGGATTTGCTCAAAATGATATTACAAAGGCTTTTGAAAAATCATATACTAATGAGACAAATCAGGAATATCAAAAAGCAATTGACAATTTACTGAGTGTTTATGATGCATCTTCGTATAGTTTAAATTTACGATTGGGTTGGTTACACTATTTAAATATGGATTATAATAAATCTAAAACTTATTATGATAATGCTATCAAACTTCAGAAAAATAGTATTGAAGCAAGGTTAGGTTTAGCTTATCCGGTTTATGCAATGAATAATGTCGATAATGTTATTGATATATATAAAGATATTTTGTCTATTGACCCTAATAATGCAAAAGCAAATTATCGATTGGCGTCAATTTATTATACACGAAAAAGCTGGGACGAAGTAGAAAGATATGCCTTAAGTGTATTAAAACTTTATCCATTTGATTACGACACAAACCTGCTTTTGGGAAGTGCTTATATTAAAAATGGAAAGATTAAAGAAGCAAAAAAAGTTTTACAAAAAGCACTAGAGTATAATCCAACATCACAAGATGTTCTTAGCTTATTGGAGGCTCTTTAATTTGAATATGTACAGCAGAGCATTTATTTTAGCTTTAAAATTAGGTTTATTCAATTGCAAATATTTTTGATAATAAAATAAACAGACCCTTTTTGGGATAATGTAAAAGAAGCATATGAAGCCGGTAATGAAAATATTGCAAGAGAAGAAGCTTATTGGAATGCGAACCCTAATGAGCTTGAAAAATAACAGAACAGAGGAGCTCTGGCGAAGCTTTATGCCTTTGCGAAATGAAATAAGCAACAAGCTTTCAGATGACCTAATCTCAATGCAGGTCTACAGTGACTCTTACTTCAAGAACTTTAATCCTGATATTGAATTTGAAAAGTGGGCAGCCCTTGAAGTTGACAGTTTTAATATAATTCCGCCCGGAATGGAAACATTTGTTTTAAAACATGGATTGTATGCAGTCTTTTTATATAAAGGTTTGAGCACTGATAAAAGCATATTTCAATATATCTTCTCAAGCTGGTTGCCAAATTCGTCTTTTGTTTTAGACAACAGACCACATTTTGAAGTTCTTGGGAGTAAATACAAAAATAATGACCCACACTCTGAAGAGGAAATATGGATACCAGTGAAACCGATTGCTTAATTTTTTAAGCTCTTCCTGTTATACCGATTAATAAACCGGATTTGAAAACTATCCCGAGAAAATCGGGATAAATGCCGATAGATAAATGAAGAGCTTTAATAAACAAACCCGATAACCATCGGGTTCATTTACT